>CAZKTK010000390.1:0-3566 GCA_964555535.1 uncultured Rhodospirillaceae bacterium | reverse complement strand
CCGGGAAGACCATGAGCAGGGTCACGACGACCAGGTCCGCGAGCAGGAAATAGATGATTCCCTTGAAGATCTGGGTCGTCGTCACGAGGTTGCCGACCACCCCCTTGATGACAAAGACGTTGAGCCCGATCGGCGGCGTGATCATGCCGATCTCGAGGAATTTGGTCAGCACCACGCCGAACCAGATCAAACTGAGGCCCGTGTCGTGCAGGATGGGCAGCAGCACGGGGATGGTCAGCAGCATGGCGCCGAGGGGCTCGAGGAACATCCCCAGAATGAGATACATCACGGCAATGCCGATCAGCAGCATGAATGTGTCCGCGCCGAGGTCGATGACCATCTGCGAGAGGAACTGAGAGGCACCCGACAGCGCCAGGAATCGCGTCAGCAGGTTGGCGCCGATGGCGATGACGAAGATCGCCGCCGTGGTCTGGATGGTCTCGATCAGAGAGAGCTTGGCATTGGCCCAGGTCAGCGCCCGCTTGGCACCGGCGATAACGAAAGCGAGAAAGGCACCGACGGCGCCAGCCTCCGTGGGCGTGAAGATGCCGGCAAAAAGACCGCCGAAGACGCCGATGATCAGCAGCAGCACGGGCCAGGTGTCGGCCAGCGCAAGCAGCTTCTCTTTCGTGCTGGCGCGCTCCTGCACCCGCGGTGCAAGCTCGGGATAGAACGTCGCTCGGACCATGATGACGAGCACATAGGCGAACGCCGTCAGCAGGCCTGCGCCGACGCCACCGAGAAACAGCTTCGATATGGGCACCTGGGCGAAGATGCCGTAGAGGATGAGCAGGATCGATGGCGGGATCAGCGCGCCGATGGTGCCGGCGACCGCGACCGTGCCCGTCGCCAGTGTCGCGTCGTAGCGGTTGCGCATCATCTCCGGCACGGCGATGCGGCCCATGGCGGCGGCGCAGGCGACCGAGGAGCCGGTTACCGCAGAGAAGCCCGCAGCACCGAATACGGTAGCGACGGCAAGCCCGCCGGGCAGGGCCGAAAGCCATTTCCGTGCCGCTTCGAACAGCCCGCGGGTTAGCCCGGCGTGGTAGCAGCAGAAGCCCATGAGCAGGAACATGGGCACGGATGTCAGTGCCCATTTGGCGCCAAAGTCGTAAGGCACGGCCGTCAGGATGCCCCAGGCGGGCTTGAGCCCGACCAGGGTCCAGATGCCACCGAAGGAAACGGCGACCAGCGCCACGCCGACGGGCATGCGGAGCAGGATCAGGAACAGCAGAACGCCGATCCCGACCAGGCCGATTTCGGTTCGGTCCATGCGTGCGCTACTCCATGCCCATGTGTTGTTCGTCGAAGGCGTCGTGCTGCGCCTCGCCGAGCCCGCTCTTGGCGCCCGTCACCGTGACGACGATGCGGTAGACGAGCACGGCGACGACAAGTCCGAAGCCGACGGGCAGGAAGAAGTAGGAGGCCCAGATGGGCACCTTCCAGTCGACTTCCATCAGGAAGGTGCCGACGCGCATCTTGTCGAGGGCATCGAGCAGGGTCTGGTAGAACAGAATGCCGAACACGCCCGCCGAGACCATCCAGCTGAGCACGGCAAGGATACGCTGCCAGCGCTTGCGCAAATGCTGCACCAGGATCTCGACCGTGATGTGGGCATCATTTCGCTCGGCAAGTGCCAGCGGCAGGAAGATGATCGGCAGCATGTAGTAATGGGGAACGATGGTGACCGTCGCCGGAATCGGATGGCCGATCCAGCGCAGAGCCACATCGAGGGTGATGTGCAGCATCATCAGCACCACCCCGATGCAGCCGACGAAAGCCAGGATGTCGGTCAGCCTGCCGAGCAGGCGGCCCAGGCGAAACACCTCGTCGTGCTCCCGTTACATGCCGTGCGTGGCGGCGTCGACCTTGTCCCAGATCTCAGCCTTGTAGAGGGCCGTGACGGCGTCGACGTCGGTGGTGTCGATGGTGGCCATCAGGCTGCGCCACTTCTCGATCAGGGCCTCGAAGCGGGCGACGCGCGCGGGCGCATCCTGGATGCCGTAATTGTCTTTCGCCATCTGGTCGTAATTTGCCATGTCCTCGGCCACGAACTGCTCGGTCAGGGCGACCAGCTCAGGCGAGGGATCGAGCACCTGGAGGCCGTCCTCGGCCGCCTTGCTGTTCAAGATCAGGTCGTTGAAGGCCTGGTATTCGACGGTGGCCAGCGCCGCGCCCTCGGCGGTCAGGTCGAGCATCTGACGGCGCTGCTCGGTGGTCAGCGAGCGCCAGCTGTCGGTGTTGAAGTTGTACTGGTTGCCGTTATAGGTCCCCAGCGGCAGCCGCGTCACATATTTGGCCACGTCCATGAAGTTCCAATTGTAGAGCTCCGTCGCGGGGTGCACGTTGGCATCCAGCGTGCCGCGACTCAGCGCGTCGTAGATATCGTTGGCGGACAGGGACATCTTGATGCCGCCGACATATTCCACCCAGCGGCCGAAGGCCGAGAAGGAGCGGATCTTCTTGCCCTGCAGGGACTCAATGGTCGTCATCGGCTCGACAGTCAGCAGCATGTAGGGCGGCATGGCGGTCATGGCGATGAAGACCGAGCCGTTGGCCTCGCTCTCGGCGAGGCATTCCGGGCAAGTGAACATGTATTCCGAGACCACGCCCGTGAGCACGATGCCGTTATGGCCCAGCATGGCAAGATCGACGATCAGGTTGGTCTGAGGCAGCTCGGCGGGGTGGTAGCCTGGCACCAGAAGGGCGGCGTCGGCGATACCGTCGCGCAGGCCCATCAGACTTTGCTTCAAGTTGAGCAGCGAACCGTAATAGACCTCCGTGCTCAAGGTGCCGCCGGTACGCTCTTCGATCTTTTTGTCCACATAGGCATAGGTTTTCGACCAGGTGTGGACCGTCGGCAGGCCAACGGCGAAGGTAAGCTCCCTGTCAGCCGCATGGGCCGTGCCGAGGCCGCCGATTGCAAAGGCCAGGCCCGTCAGAATTCCCGTCAAGCGCATCGTGATCTTCCTACATCCCGTGAGTGGCGGCATCGATCTTGTCCCAGATCTCAGCCTTGTAGAGCGCGGTGACCGCGTCCACGTCGGTGGCGTCTATGGTGGCGAGCAGGCCGCGCCATTTGTCGATCAGGCCCTGGAAGCGTGCGACGCGCGCCGGCGCATCCTGGATGCCGTAATTGTCCTTGGCCATCTGGTCGAAATTGGCCATGTCCACGGCAATGAACTCTTCCGTCAAGGCCACCAGCTCGGGCGACGGCTCCAACACCGCGATGCCGTTCTCGGCCGCCTTGCTGTCGAGCACCTCGTCGTTGAAGGTCTGGAACTCGACCGTGGTCAGTGCCGCGCCTTCGGCGAACATATCGAGCATCAGCCGGCGCTGCTCGGTGGTGAACGAGCGCCAGACATCGATATTGAAGTTGTACTGGTTGCCGTTATAGGTCCCCAGAGGGAGGCGCGTGACGTATTTGACGACATCGGCGAAGTTCAGATTATAGAGCTCGGTGGCGGGATGCAGGTTGGCATCCAGCGTGCCGCGGCTCAGCGCGTCGTAAATGTCGTTGGCCGACAGCGACATCTTGATGCCGCCGACATATTCCACCCAGCGGC
>CAZKTK010000389.1:0-3569 GCA_964555535.1 uncultured Rhodospirillaceae bacterium | reverse complement strand
TTGGTCATGGAATAGATGCGGAAGATGGCGTCCTTCGGCATGGGCGCGCCGGCCGCTTTGTCGCGGTAGCCGAAGGCCTCGTGATAGGCGATGCCGCCGCGCCTGGCCACCAGCGCCACGGCGCCGGGAATCTCGCCTGCGTCGACGCCGGCTTGGAGGGTGGTGCCGATACGCGCCAGGCGTTCACTCGACAGGCCGACGGTCCCGGGCGAGACGGGCTTCAGGCTTTCCGCAATGGCGGGAACTGCCCAGACGAGGGCCAGGAAAATCAGAAGTTTTCTTATCATGACAACCTCAGCCCCAGGTCTTGCGCGGGGGCGATTTGATTTCGATTTGTACGCTATCTTCGAGCGCCTCGTGGCGATGGGGCACGCCGGCCGGGTGGATCCAGGAATCGCCCGCCTCGGCTATGAAACTCTCGCCGTCGATCTCCACACGCAGGCGGCCGCTGATCAGGTGGCAGATGGATTCGTGGTCGGCGTGGCTGTGCAAAGGATCGACCAGGCCCTGCTTGCGCTCGAGCCGCATCAGCAACATGTCCTCGCCCACCAACAGTGGCGCGATGGCGAGGCCCTGCGGCTGTGCGGCGCCTTCCAGGCTGCCTACCGCCTCGAAAGGCACGCTGCCGGCAGGCACGAAACGGCCTGGGCTTGGCGATGGCTTGCGGTCGTCAGTCATGTGCTGGCCTCGAAGATCGCTTTCGTTTCCTCGACCAGCAGTGCGACCAGCTCGCCTGCGGGTAGGGATCGGTTCAAGGCAGCCGCTTGCCCGGACCAAAGCGCATGAAACTCGCTGCTGCCGGCTTTGGCGGCAGCAGCGGACAACGGCCCCGACAGCTGCAGTTGAGCCGGAAATGCGACCGGTTCGGCATTCGCCATCTCGTCGAGATAGCGATTGATGACGCCGCGCGCGGGTCGGCCGCTTGTTGCCCGGGTCAATCGCGTTTCGCGGCCTTGGGTCAGAATCTCGCGATGACGAGGGTTGATACTGGCCTCTGGCGTCGACAGGAAAGCAGTGCCTATTTGAACGCCCGCGGCACCGAGCGCGAAGGCGGCCGCTATGCCCCGCCCGTCGGCGATGCCGCCTGCCGCGATCACCGGCACGTCCACCGCGTCCACCACACGCGGTACCAGCGCCATGGTGCCGATCTCTCCCGTTGACATCGGCCCGGCGAAGGTGCCGCGGTGGCCGCCGGCTTCGAAGCCTTGGGCAATGACCACATCGGCCCCTGCCTCTTGTAGCCATATCGCTTCTTCCACCGTCGTCGCGGAGGAAAGCACTACCGACCCTGCTGCTTTGAGGGCGCTAACGGCGCTCGGCTCAGGTAAGCCGAAATGAAAGCTCACCATGCGGGGCACCAGGGCCAAAACCGCTTCGAGCTTGGCATCGTCGAAGCCAGGACCCTCCGGTCTTGCGTGAGGCACGTCGCCGAGCTCGAATTCGGCATAGTAAGCTGCCAGGCGCTCGCGCATGCGCGCTGCCACCGTATCGTCGATGACGGGCGCTGGATGGCAGAAGAAGTTCAAGTTGATGGCGCCGTTGGTGGCTGCGCGGGTCTTGCCCACCTGCTCGCGCAGCTGGTCAGGCGACATCCGGGCGCAGCCGAGCGAGCCGAGGCCGCCGGCATTGGCCACCGCCGCGGCCATCTCCGGCGTCGAGGCGCCGGCCATTGGTGCCTGGATGATAGGGTGGCTGACGCCCAGCAATTCGCTCAGATCATGGCGTGGCCACATGGCGGCGGCTATTCGTCGACGACGTCGGTATCCATCTGGCCGCTGATGCGCCGGCGGATGTGGGACCAGGACATGCCGATAGCGAGGATCGTCGCCAGCACGATCAGGCCGACCCAGCTCATCGCACTCACGTTCTCCGGGTCGAGCATGTTGTTATCGATCATCAGCCAGACCAGAACGCCGAAGAAGGCCACGGCAAGGCCCGTACCGACGGCACCGATAGAGCGCCATGTCGCCCGCAAGAAGACGATGTAGACAATCAATATGCCCAAACCGACAAGAATCTTAAACGGGATGTTGCCGCCCTCATCAAGCGGGGTGATCCAGTGATAGTAGGAACCGGCATAGGGATTGAACGTGCCGAGAACCAATACCATTGCCACGACCCACCGGATCGCAAAGCTGCTAGCGCTGAATCCCCTTACCGCCATGGTCTTGCCCCTCCATTCAATCCATCCCGAAGCCTAACGTGCAGGCGGGGCTTGGCGCAAGCGGGGCTAACTCGTCTCGCGGTTATGCCAGCGCCACGCGGTCGCCAGTATCTCGTCAAGGGACGAGCGGCGCGGGCGCCATGACAGTGCCGAATCCGCCAATACCCGATTTGCGACCATGATTGCCGGATCGCCAGGCCGCGGCGATGCCTCGCGCGCGGGCACCATGAGGCCGGAAATGCGCTCTATGCCTTGGATCACGTCGATTACCGAGTGTCCGACCCCGCTGCCGATATTGGCGATGATTCCGGATTGTCCCGCCAGCACCTTGCCAAGTGCCAGTACGTGGGCGTCCGCGACATCGGATACATGCACGAAATCGCGAATGGCTGTGCCGTCCTGGGTGTCGTACGCGGTACCGAAGACGGGCAGCGAGCCGCCTTCGCCGCGTGCCGCCTGAATGGCGGAGGGCAGCAGGCGCCCGTGATCGCCGTTCACAGCACCGGTTTCGCCGTCCGGGTCCGCGCCCGCGGCGTTGAAGACCCGCAGGATCGCCCAATTGAGCTCGTGCGCCTCGGCGAAATCGGGTATCGCCCGCTCCGCCATCAACTGGCTGGTGCCGAAGGGGGTTATGGCGTCGAGCTCCTGGTCTTCGGGCACGGGAAGCTGTTCGGGCATGCCATAGACTTCGGCGGTACTGCAGAAGACCAGGTTCGTCACCTGGGCTTCCGCCATCGCCCGCAGCAGCGTGACGCTGCCTGCGACATTCGTCTTGTAATAGGCGTCCGGGTCGGCGTCGTCGCCGTGGTAGGCCGCCAGATGGATGACGGCGGTGGGGCGCACGTTGAGAAAGGTCTCCGCCAGGCTTTGCCGGTCGGTGATATCGCCGAACTCGAGCGGGCCCCACTTCACCCGATCGCGGTGGCCGCTGCTCAAATTGTCGAACGCAACCGGCAAATATCCCGTCGCCGCCAATGCCTTGCAGACATGGCTGCCGATATAGCCGGCGCCGCCGGTAACAAGGATAGGTCCGCTATCGTCCATTCGCCACTCACGTCTTATCGCGCAGATTGCAGTAAGGGAGTTTGTGGCGGTGGCGCAAAATCTCAAGTCTCGCCATCACATATCTGCTAGTACCGCCAGGACAGGCTGATGGCGCCGAAGCGGTCGCTTTGCGGCTGACCTTCGAATTCGCGGGTGCGGAAGACGTGGGTATAGGTCAGGCGAAAACTGTCGAAGAGCAGGGCCAGGCCAAACTGAAAATCCCCCACCAGGCGGCGCTTCTTGACCCGATGATCGCGGCCGAAGATGCCGCCGTCGAGGAAGATGCTACGCGCCACATAGCGCGCTTCGGCGCCGGCAAAGGCATACCAGCCCCAGCCGTGGTCGCTGTCGAAGGCTTGCG
>CAZKTK010000388.1:0-3571 GCA_964555535.1 uncultured Rhodospirillaceae bacterium | reverse complement strand
GTGCCACCATCGTCAACAACGAATCCGCCGAGATCATTCGCATGCTCAACAGCGCCTTCGACGCCTGGGGCGATGGGACGATCGATCTGTATCCCGCTGAGTTGCGCGAGGACATCGACGCGGTCAACGCCAAGGTCTATCGCGCGATCAACAACGGCGTCTATGCCTGCGGTTTCGCCACCACGCAAAGCGCCTACGAGCAGGCCTTCGACAGGCTCTTCGCCGCCCTCGACGAGCTGGAGGCAAGGCTCTCGAATGCGCGGTATCTCGTCGGCAACAGGCTGACAGAGGCGGACATCCGGCTCTTCACCACCTTGGTCCGTTTCGACTCGGTCTATGTCGGGCACTTCAAGTGCAACAAGAGGCGCTTGGTCGACTATCCGAACCTCTGGGCCTTCACGCGCGACCTCTACCACACGCCGGGCATCGCGCCGACCGTCGACATGGATCACATCAAGCGCCACTACTACATCTGCCACGACAGCATCAATCCCAACGGCATCGTGCCGAAGGGGCCGGAGCTGAACTTTGCCCTGCCGCACGGAAGAGAAGGACTTGGCGATGACTAGAACGAGAAGCGTCGACCGCGTCATAGCCGCCATGCCGACCTCGGACGGGGCGCGCGTCAATCTCAAGCGCAGCATCGGCAGCCCGATGCTCGATCATCTCGATCCTTTCCTGCTGCTCGACAACATCGAATCCGATTCCGCCAGCGACTACATCGCCGGCTTTCCCGAGCATCCCCATCGCGGCTTCGAGACCGTGACCTATATGGTCGAAGGCCGCATGCGCCACCGCGACAGCACCGGCGGCGAGGGCCTGCTGGAATCGGGCAGCGCCCAGTGGATGACCGCTGGGCGCGGCGTCATTCACTCCGAGATGCCCGAACAGGAGGACGGCCGCCTGCACGGTTTCCAGCTGTGGGTGAACCTGCCGACTGCGCGCAAGATGATACCACCGCGCTATCAGGACATTGCGCCCGAGGACATTCCCGAGGTGGCATTGCCAGGCGGCGGGCGGCTGCGCGTCGTCGCCGGCAGCGCCCACGGCGTGACCGGCCCCATCAGCGGCATCGACAGCGAGCCGCTCTTTCTCGACCTCTCGCTCGGAGACGGCGAGGCGACGACGTTGGCGGTTCCCGAGGGCCACAACGCCTTCGCCTATGTCTTCGCCGGCACGGCCACGATTGCCGAGACGGCGATCCCGGCGGACAATCTCGCCGTGCTTGGCGATGGCGACAGCGTCGATATCGCCGGCCCGGGGCGCCTGCTGCTGGTTGCCGGCCAGCCGATCGGCGAGCCCGTCGCGCGTCACGGGCCGTTCGTCATGAACACGCGCGACGAGCTCATCCAGGCCTTCGACGATCTCCGGGCGGGCCGTTTCCTAGAGTAGGGCCTGGTGCACCAGCGTGCGCAGCTGCTGGCGCAGCGGATAGGTGCTCGACGGCATGAGCTGAGTGAGGAAGATCACCGTCATGTCTTCGACCGGGTCGCGCCAGAAGGCCGTGCTCGCCATGCCGCCCCAACCGTGATCGCCGGCACTCCCCATGGTGCGCGCCTTGGCGGGATCGAGCATCACCCAGAAGCCGAGGCCGAAGCCGATACCGTCGAAGGAGACCTCGTTGAAGACCGGCTGGCCCATCGAGGCAAGATCCCCCGGCAGGTGGTTCTGCGCCATGTAGGAGACGGTGCGCGGGCCGAGCAGGCGCACACCGTCGAGCTCGCCGCCCCGGCGCAGCATCTCGGTAAAGCGCCAATAGTCGCCGATGGTCGATAGCAGGCCGCCGCCGCCCGAGAACGTGCTCACGTCACCGGCGCGATAGGCGGTATTGCTCGTATCCTCGACCAGCGCCATCGGGCCGTCCTCACCCGGTGTGTAGAGACTGGCGAAACGGGCCAGCTTGTCGTCCGCAATGTCGAAGGCCGTGTCGGTCATGCCGAGGAGGCCGAGAATGCGCTCGCGGAAGAAGCTGTCCAGGCTCTGGCCGGAAATGATCTCCACCACGCGGCCGACGACATCCGTCGACACGCCATAGCTCCAGCGCGAGCCCGGTGCGAAGGAAAGCGGCATCTCCGCCAGCGCCGACACCATGCGCTCGAGCCCGCCGCTGCGCGGCCTGAAGGCGAGCTTTTGCGCGTCATAAGCCTCGCCGAGAATGCCGCCGTTGAAGCCGTAGATGAAGCCCGAGGTGTGCGTGAGCAGCTGATGCAGTGTCGGCGGCGCCGGCGCCGGCACCACCTGATCGATACGCTCGGCGTCCGGCGCCAGCACGGTCACGTCGCGAAAGGCCGGGATGTAGACGTCGAGCGGATCGTCGAGGCCGAAGCCGCCCTCCTCGTAGAGCATCATCAGGGCGACCGAGGTGATCGGCTTGGTCATGGAGTAGAAACGCAGGATGGTGTCCTGGGTCCAGGGCGCGCCGCTCGCGACATCGCGCACGCCGACCTGGTCGAGATAGGCGATCTCGCCGCCGCGCGCGACCAGCGTCAGGGCGCCGGGCAGCTTGCCGGCATCGACGTAGCGGCTCATCCAGGTGCGGATGCGGCCCAAGCGGTCGGCATCGAAATTCAGAGTTTTTGGGTCACGAACGGCGTCAAGCATGCGTCCCTCTCGGCAGGCGGAACAGGAAGACCAAAGGAATAGCCGCCAAGGCAACGATTGTCATCAGCTTAAAATCGTTGAGATAGGCCATGGTCGCGGCCTGCCGCGTCACCTCGGCATTGAGCGCAGCGAGCCCGGCAGCACTGTCGAGCGACCACGCCTCCGGCAGATAGGGCGCCTGGGCCATGAACGCGTACGGCGTCAGGCCGCCCACCAGCTCGGCATGGTTGATCTGTGTGTAATGGGTCACGATGGCGACCACGATGCTCACCGAGACACTGGCGCCGACATTGCGCGCCAGGTTGAAAACGCCCGCGGCCTCGGTGCGGAAATGCTCGGGCAGGGTGGCGAAGGTCACGACATTCAGCCCAACGTAATAGATACCGAGCCCGACCCCCTGCACCACGCCGGTCCAGAGCAGGGTCCACATGTCGACATCGGCGTTGAAGCCGGTCATCTCCCAAGACGAGACGGCTATCAGCAGAAGCGCCACGATGAGTATGACCCGGGCATCGACCCGATGGCTCAGCCGGCCGACCAGGAACATGCCAAGCATGGCGCCGGCGCCACGCGGCGCCAACACATGTCCGACCGTGATCACCGGATACCCCATTATGGTCTGCAGGAAGGTCGGCAGCAGGGCCAGGGCCGGCAGCAGCAACGCGCCGAAGACGAAAATCTGAACGATACCGGCGACGAAATTGCGGTCGGCGAAGATGTGAGGGTCCAGGAACGGTTTTCGAGACGTGGTCAGGCTATGGGCCATGAACATGTAGAAGGCCATGCAGGCGACGATCGCCTCGACGACGATCTCGCTGGATTCGAACCAGTCCTTGAGCTCGCCCCTGTCTAGCATCAGCTGGAAGCAGCCGACGGCGAGCCCGAGCAGGGTGAAGCCGAACCAGTCCAGGCGGCGCTCGCGGTCGCGCGTGGTCTCGGTGACGAACAGCAGAATGCCCACCAGCGCCAG
>CAZKTK010000387.1:0-3579 GCA_964555535.1 uncultured Rhodospirillaceae bacterium | reverse complement strand
ACATCTAGAGCACTTCCGGCCGATATGGAACCGGCTATTGCGGCGGAATCTTGCCCTGCTTGACGAGTACGTATTCGAGCTTGCGCCGGGCCAGGCCCATCAGTTCGTGCTGGCTCACATGGGGCGAGCCGACCATGGAGACCTCGGTACCGCTGGCGGGATCGACGGCGGTGACCTTCACCGAGCCGCCGACCTGCATGAATTCGAAGATGACCTCGCTCGGATCCCAGGCCGCGCCAGCCATGGAATGCTCAGGCGGCAGCGCGGCTGATGTCGAGATTGGCCCAGACGCGGCGCAGGGAATCGACCAGATGGTCCATCATGGCGTCGTCGTGCAACGGGCACGGCGTGATGCGCAGCCGCTCCGTGCCGCGGGGCACGGTGGGATAGTTGATCGGCTGCACATAGATGCCGAAATCGCTCAACAGCTCGTCGCTGGCGCGCTTGCAGAGCACCGGATCGCCCACCATCACCGGCACGATGTGGCTCGGATTGTCGATCACCGGGATGCCGACATCGGCAAGGCGGCGCTTGAGGGTCCGTGCCCGCTCCTGGTGGCTTTCGCGCTCCGCATTGCTCGCCTTGAGGTGCTTGACCGCGGCCAGGGCACCGGCGGCAACGGCCGGCGGCAACGAGGTGGTGAAGATGAAGCCGGAAGCAAACGAGCGCACCACATCGACGATGGATGCGGAAGCGGTGATGTAACCGCCCATGACGCCGAACGCTTTGCCCAGCGTGCCCTCGATGACATCGACCTGGTCCATCAGGCCTTCGCGCTCGGCAACGCCGCCGCCGCGCGAGCCGTACATGCCAACGGCGTGGACTTCGTCGAGATAGGTCAGCGCATTATGGCGCTTCGCGACCTCGCAAATCTCCCCGATCGGCGCGATATCGCCATCCATCGAATAGACCGATTCGAAAGCGACGATCTTGGCCGCGTCGGGATCGAGCTCGCTCAACAGCTCGTCGAGATGGGCCGGGTCGTTGTGGCGGAAGATCTTCTTCGGTGCCTTGGAATGACGCACGCCCTGGATCATCGAGGCATGGTTTAGGGCATCCGATAGAATGACGCAGCCCGGCAGGATGGAGCCGAGCGTGGACAGCGTGGCGTCGTTCGAGATGTATCCCGAGGTGAACAGCAGCGCCGCTTCCTTGCCGTGCAGGTCGGCCAGCTCGCGCTCCAACAGCACGTGATAATGGGTCGTGCCGGAGATGTTGCGCGTACCGCCGGCGCCGGCGCCGGCCTTCTGCAAGGCTTCGGTCATGGCGCCGATGACGTCCGGATGCTGGCCCATACCGAGATAGTCATTCGAGCACCAGATGGTCACGTCGCGCTCGCCGCCATCCTGGTAATAGGTCGCGCGGGGAAAGTTGCCCGCGTGGCGCGCCAAATCCGCAAAGATTCGATAACGCCCCTCTTTCCTAAGAGAATCAAGAGATTGGGAGAAGTATTTCTCGTAGTCCATGAGCTCGATTCCGATGCCAGTCTTACCTGGGTTGCGATGTTCTCAAAGTAAGCCGAAGCGATCCTTGATCAAGATCAGCTGCGCCAGAAGGGTAGCGTTTTTGCCCGCTGTTCACCAGAGCGCGGCTCAGGCCGCTCTATATCCACCGTCTACGATGAGGGTTTCCCCAGTGATGAAGGATGCCGCCGGGGAACAGAGGAAGAGCGCCGCGTCGCCGATTTCGGCCGGCGTGCCCCAGCGCTTCATCGGCGTGCGGTCGATGATGGTCTGGTAGCGCTCGGGCTCGCGCTCGGCCAGGCCGTCGGTGAGCTTGGTCTCGATCCAGCCCGGCGCGATGGCATTGACGCGAACGTTCTGCCCGGCCCAGCCGATGGCCAGCGACTTGGTCAGGTTGACCAGCCCCGCCTTGCTCGCGGCATAGGCCGGCGTCGCCAGCGAGCCGTAGAAGCTGAACATGGACGCGATGTTAAGGATCGCGCCCTTGCCGATGACCAGCTTGCCGAGACAGGCATGGCTCATGCGCATGGCGCCGATGAGGTTCGTGTTGACCACCTGGGCAAACTGATCGGGCTGATATTCCTTGCCCTGGCGCACGATGGTGCCGGCATTGTTCACCAGAATGTTGATTGTCGGCACCGTGGACAGAAATTCCTCGATCGACAGGTCGTTGGTCACGTCCAGGCGGTGAGCGGTGAGCTCGCCGTGCGGTGTGGTCAGATCGCAGGCGTCCAAAGTCTCGGTGCTGCGCGCGGTCACGACGACCTCGGCCCCCGCCTCCTGCAATGCCAAGGCGATGCCGTAGCCGATGCCCGAGGCCCCGCCGGTCACCACTGCCGTCTTGCCCGATAGATCGATAACGCGTGCCATGATGTGCCTCAGTCGAGCGTATTGACGGGATTGGGAACGGGCTCGCCGAACAGCGCCGCCTTGAGGTTCGCCGCCGCAGTCTCAATCATGCCATGGCGCGACTGCACCGTGGCGCTGCCGATATGCGGGGTCAGAAAGACATTGTCGAGCGACTTGAGACCGTCGGTGACCTTGGGCTCGAATTCGTAGACATCGAGCGCCGCACCAGCGATCTGGCCGTCTTGCAGGGCGATCACCAAGGCGTCCTCATGCACAACGGGTCCGCGCGCGATATTGATCAGGTAGCCGTCCTCGCGCATCGCCGCCAGCTCAGGAGCACCGATCAGATGGCGCGTCTCCGGCGTCAGCGGCGTCAGCAGCAGCACGAAGCGAGCCGTCGCCAGCAACTCGTCGAACGGCATCCAGGTGGCACCGAGCTCTGCTTCGATCTCGGGCGCGACCTTGTTGCGGTTGTGATAGGCGATGTCGAGCCCGAAGCCCTTAGCACGGCGCGCCAATGCCTGGCCGATGCGCCCCATGCCGACGATGCCGAGGGTCTCGCCCTGAAGCGCCGCCCCCCAGAACAGCGGAAAGGAGAAATTGTCGAGCTTGCCAGCGCGAGCATAACGCTCCGCCTCGCCGAGGCGGCGGCCGGTGGCAAGCACCATGGCCATGCCGAAGTCGGCGACGGCGTCGGTGAGAATGCCGGGCGTGTTGGTCACCTGCACGCCGGCAGCGGTCGCGGCCTCGACATCCACGTTGTCGACGCCGGCGGACGAGTTCGCCATGACCTTCAGCGTGCCCTTGCAGGCCTCAAGCAGGTCCGCCGTGATGGGCACCATGTGCACCAGCAGGCCATCCTTGCCCTGCGACAGGCGCAGCAGCTCGTCCGTGTCGGGCACGCCGTCTTCAAAAATATCGACGTGCTCGACATCGAAGTGGCGCCGGAGGTCGGCGAGAACCGCCTCCGACGCCCAACTTGCGACCAGAACCGAAGGCTTCATGCCTGGCTCACTTGCGGCTCCAGGCTGCGACCTTCTGGCGCTGCCGGCCAAGGCCCTCGATGCCGAGGGTCATGACGTCGCCCTTCTTGAGGAAGGTCGGCGGCTTCATGCCCGCACCGACGCCCGGCGGCGTGCCGGTGGAGATCACATCGCCGGGATTGAGGGTCATCATCTTGCTGAGATAACTGATCAGCTTGGCGACGCCGAAGATCATGGTCTTGGTGTTGCCGGTCTGGCGGCGCTCGCCATTGACGTCGAGCCAC
>CAZKTK010000386.1:0-3582 GCA_964555535.1 uncultured Rhodospirillaceae bacterium | reverse complement strand
CCCTGCCCGACGAGACGCTGGTCTATCCCGGCCACGACTACAAGGGCGACACGGTCAGCACCATCGGCGAGGAGAAGGCTTTCAATCCCCGCCTGCAGGTCTCGAACGCCGACGAATATGCCGCGATCATGGACAATCTCAACTTGCCCAACCCGAAGCTGATGGACGTGGCGGTGCCCGCCAACATCAAGGTGGGCCTGTCCCAGGACGAGATCGAGGCACGCGGCTGGTCGCTGACCGCGGCGGAAGCGATGGCGCTCGACGGCGACGGGCCGGAAGTGCTGATCGATCTTCGCGATCCCTCCGAGCGCGAGCGCCACGGCGAGATCGCCGGCGCCATGCACGCGCCCTACCCCGACCTCGAGGAGAACATCGGCGCCCACGGTCTGCTGCATCAGTTGGCCGATGCGGGCAAGGCGCTGGTCTTCTTCTGCGCTTATGGCGAGCGTTCCGCCATGGCCGTCGAAGCGGCACGTGCCGCCGGCATCGAGAACGCCCGCCACCTCAAAGGCGGCATCGATGCCTGGAAGAAAGCCAGCGGCGCCATAGAGACTTAGAGCCCTTCAGGCTTCCGGCACTTCGCTCGGGCGGGTGACGATATAGCAGGCCACCGGCACAATGACCGCGGCGGTGAGCAGCATTGCCAGCGTCGTCGCGCCGGCCAAAGCGAGCACGATCAGGCTCAGGCTCATAACGGCGACCGCCAGCACCTTGGCGCGCAACGGGATGACGCGATGTGCCTGCCAGACCTGCAACGGCGGGCCGAGCCTCGGGTGCTCGTAGAGCCAGCGGTGGAAGCGCTCGGACGAGCGGGAAAATGCCCACAAAGCGATGATCAGGAAGATGGTCGTCGGCAGGCCGGGAATGACAATGCCGACCAGCCCCAGCCCGACGCACAGCCAGCCGAGCGCCAGCAGGGCATGGCGCGCGCCGGCGCGGCGGCTCCAACCGCCCTGCGTTGACAATTCGTCCGCTTGCTCGCCCTCGCCGACCATGGTCGACCGCCTATCAGACACTACGAATGCTGCACCTTAGAGCCCTTTGTTCGCGGACGGAACCAATTTGCCCGCAGCCCGGCGAGTGATATCTTGCTTCCTGTGTGGTCAGGGGAGTCCGACTGCGATACCCTGACACAAGTCTGGGCGCCGATAGGACGGTGCGGGCAATTCGCTTGCCGGCCGACGCCATAGTGGGCGCGAACCGACCGGGAGACGGCCATGACGCTGCTGGAACCGCAGCATACGGCGACAACCGCATCAGAAGAGCCCGCCGCGACAGCTCCGGCGGCGCCGGGGGAGGCGCGTGAGATAGGGCGCGTGGTCTCGGTGTCGGGCAGCCAGGTGATCTGCCTGCTGGACGAGGCGGATTCACAGGACGAGGCCAATCCCACGGCGATGCAGATTGGAGCCCTGGTCAAAGTCGAGACGCTCGATGGCACAGTGTTCGGTATGGTCAGCGGCCTCAGCATCCCCATTCCCTCGCGCGAGGGCGGCGCGGACGAGCTGCGCATCATCGAGCTCGAGATGATCGGCGAGGTGCCGGGTGACGGTCGCGTCGGCGCCGGCGAGTTCCGCCGCGGCATTTCCACCTCGCCAACCCTTGGCGGGCCCGTCAGCCTGGCCCACCAGGCCGATCTCGAACTGGTCTATCGCCAGCGTTCCGAAGATGCGGTGGAAATCGGACGTTTGCAGCAGAACCGCTCCGTGCCCGCCTATGTCAGCGTCGACGATCTTTTGGGCAAGCATTTCGCGGTTATCGGCACCACGGGCACCGGCAAGTCCTGCGCCGTCTCCCTGATCCTGCATGCCATCATCGCCAAGCACAACAACGCGCACATCGTCGTGCTGGATCCGCACGCGGAATACGCCAACGCCTTCCGCGAGCAGGCCGAATGCATCGAGCCCGACGATCTGGTGTTGCCGCAC
Organism: uncultured Rhodospirillaceae bacterium; assembly: GCA_964555535.1. GTDB lineage: Bacteria > Pseudomonadota > Alphaproteobacteria > UBA7887 > UBA7887 > UBA7887. Next base: position 1,657 of record CAZKTK010000386.1, on the reverse strand, counting down.
TGGCTGTTCAATTTCGAAGAGATCACGGAGATCATGTTCGGTGTCGAGGCGCCTGCCCTGGTCGCCGAGACGACGATCCTTCGCGACCTCATCCAGAAGTGCAAGATCCGCTTCATGGGGATTTCCGAGGAAGCGCGCACGGTTACTGTCGACACCCCGGTGCCCTACAAGCTCGGCGACATGATGCGCCTGCTCGACCAGACCATGGGCCGGCTGGAGAACCGCAACGACCTCAGCCCCTATCAGCGCGTCAAGTCGCGCCTGATGGCGCTGCAGTCCGATACGCGGTTTGCCTTCATGTTCCCGAGCACCGTGGTGGTGCGCGACAATCTGGCGGAAATCCTCGGGCGCATCTTCCAGGTGCCGGTCGAGGGCAAGCCCATATCCATCCTAAACCTATCGGGCGTGCCGTCCGAAGTGCTCAATGTCGTGGTCTCGGTGCTGTGCCGCATGACCTTCGATTTCGCCCTTTGGAGCGAGCAGCAGGTGCCCTTGCTGCTGGTCTGCGAGGAGGCGCATCGCTATGCCCCGGCCAGCACCACGGAAGGCTTCGAGCCGACCAAGCGCGCGCTCGCCAAGCTTGCCAAGGAGGGCCGCAAATACGGCATATCCCTTGGCGTGATCAGCCAGCGCCCGTCCGAACTCGCCACCAGCGTGCTGTCGCAATGCAACACCCTGTTTGCCCTGCGCATGACCAGCGAGCACGACCAGGACTATCTGCGTGCCGCCATGTCGGAGGCGACCGGCGGCCTGCTCGACTCGCTGCCCTCGATCGGCAATGGCGAGGCGATCGCGGTCGGCGAGGGCGTCGCCGTGCCCATGCGCATGGTCTTCAATATTCTGGAGGACGACAAGCGGCCGCGCAGCGGCACCGCTAAGTTCTCCGATGCCTGGCGCGAAGGCGACAATTCTCAGCAAGCGCTCGAAGCCGTGGTCGCACGCTGGCGCCAGCAGAGGCGTTAAAGCTCCTCGTCCTCGCCGATCTCGCCTTTGAGATATCGCTCGAATTTCGCCGCCGGCATGGGCTTGGCATAGAAATAGCCCTGCGCCTCGTCGCAATTGATCTCGCGCAGATAGTTGAGCTGCTCTTCGTTCTCGACCCCTTCGGCGACAACCTCGAGACCCAGGCTCTGACCGAGCGTAACGACGGCACGCGCGATCGCCGCCGCCGCATCGGCGCTGTGCACCTCGGAGATGAAGGAACGGTCGATCTTGATGCGCTGCACCGGCAGCTGGCGCAGATAGCTGAGTGAGGAATAGCCGGTGCCGAAATCGTCGATCGACAGGCTGACGCCGAGCTTATGCAATTCGTGCAGCACCTCGATGGCGTTGCGCATGTCTTCCATGATCGCCGTCTCGGTCAATTCGATCTCCAGCTTCGCCGGGCGGATGCCCGTTTCCTCGATGACCTTTCTCATCATTTCCGGGATATTGCCGATACTGAACTGCGCTGCCGACATGTTCACCGCCACCATGACATTGTCGAAGCCGGCATTGTGCCAGGTGACGAACTGCAGGCAGGCCTTGCGCAGGGTCTGCTCGCCGATCGGCCCGATGAGCCCGTTGCGCTCGGCGATGGGGATGAACTCGTCCGGCGGCACCATGCCGTGCTCGGCATGCAGCCAGCGCACCAGCGTCTCGGCGCCGACCAGCTTGC
>CAZKTK010000385.1:0-3589 GCA_964555535.1 uncultured Rhodospirillaceae bacterium | reverse complement strand
GCCAACTTCCTCGCAAACGCAGGATATGGTTCCGTCAAAACGTGAAACGCTCTAGTGGGGCAAGGCTACGAATCGGCCTTCGTCACCATCGGCGATGCCATGACCTACGCCGAATTCGAGAGCGCGGGCACAGGCGACGTGGCGGTGATATCCAAGAGCTTCAAGCCGGCGACCCTGGAGATCGCCCGGGGCATCAAGCGGGCCGGCACGCCGCTGGTGGTCGACCTTTGCGACTACCGCCCCGACAACCGGGATGTCATGTACCAGACCAAGGCCCTGGTCGCCGAAGCCGACGTTATCACGGTCTCGACGCCGGCCGTGGGCGCCGCGGTGCGCGATCACTGGGGACGCGATACCATCGTCATCGAGGATCCCTACGAAGGCCCCGAGGGTCCGCCGCGCTTCGCGCCGCGCACGGACCGCCTGTCCCTCACTTGGTTCGGCCATCCGACCAATATCGAGGCGCTCTATCCGCTGCTTGCCGGCCTGCTGCAAATGCCGCGCGGGCCCGGCAGCCCGGCCATCGATTTCGAGGTGGTGACGACACCCATTCCGAGCCTCATCGAGGCGCTCGGCGCCTTGAGCGGTGTGGGCGGCGAGGCCTGTTCCTTCCGCCTGACGCCATGGTCGCCGGACGCCAACTGGCAGGCGCTCGCGGCCTGCGACATGGTCCTGCTGCCGAGCCAGGACAACGCCTATTTCCAGGCCAAGGGCGCCAACCGGCTGATCGAGACCTTGCGCGCGGGCCGCCTGCCGCTTGCCCACCCGACCCCGGCTTACACCGGGTTCTCGGACTTCGCCTGGGTCGATGGCGATCTTCTGGCCGGACTCCGCTGGGCGCTCGCCAACCCCGCCGAGGCGCTCGCCCGCGTCACCGCCGGCCAGGCCTTCATCAACGCGCACTTTTCGCCCGAGGCCATTGGTGCGAAATGGGCCGAGGCCTTGCGGTCCCTCGCCTAAGCCGGCTTCTCGCCGACGATGCGCATGTCGCGGGGCTCGCGCATCTTGTATTGCGCCTGCTCCTGGCGAATGTTCACCAGACCCGCCTCGCCCATGACCTTGGCGAGCGACTGCGGCGTGAACGCCCAGCGATGCACCATCAGCGGGTCTTCCCACTGGGGATCGCCATAAAGCGCCCACATGCCCATCTGCCCTTTCGGGCCTTCCTGGGTGAAGGTCTCCGGCTCCTTGACGATGAACATGCAGGCGGCGAGCAGGTTGGGGCACTCGATGAACATGGTCCCCCGGGCTTGAGCACCCGCACCCATTCGCGCAAGAGCGGCAGGGTCTCCCAGCGATAAAAATGCTCGATGACATGCACCGAGAGGATCTCGTCGGCACTGCCGTCCTCGAAAGCGGCAAGGTCGCGCAGGTCCGACAGCACATCGGGCGTGTTGCCGGCACGGCTTTCGGCCACGTCCACATTGACATAGCCGTCGAGGATCTTGTCGCCGCAACCGAGATTCAGGCGTGTGGTCATATCGCACTCCAACCGAAACGGCTGCCACTATGCCACTTTCGGGAGGGCCTGTGCAGGCGGCGCCTTGTCGGCAGGCCGCGCCGCGACTAGGCTGCGCGCGAATCTCCCAAGAAGGTGAAGACCGATGCCAGCAACCGCGCGGCCGCGCCGCAGTGTTTTGTATATGCCGGGCGCCAATGCGCGGGCGTTGGAGAAGGCGCGCGGGCTTGCCTGCGATGCCATCATCATGGATCTGGAGGATGCCGTGGCGCCGGACGCCAAGGGGCAGGCACGCGAGCAGATCGTGGCGGCTCTCGCTGAGGGCGGCTATGGCGGGCGCGAGGTTGTCGTGCGGGCGAATGCGCTCAACACCCCGTGGGGGCGCGACGACCTGGCGGCGCTGGCCAAGGCCGGGGCGGATGCCATTCTGCTGCCCAAGATCGAGAGCGCGGATGGCGTGCGCCAGGCATTGGCCGTACTCGACGAGGCCGGCGCGCCGGAGAGCCTGGCCGTCTGGTGCATGATGGAGACGCCGCGGGCGATCCTCGAAGCGGCATCGATTGCCGGCGCCAGCCCGCGCCTCGCAGCGCTGGTCATGGGCACCTCCGATTTGGCGGAAGACCTGCATGCGGCGCACACCGCCATGCGCCTGCCGATGCTGACGGCGCTGTCCCAGTGCATTCTGGCGGCGCGCGCCTATGGATTGGCCATTCTCGACGGCGTGTATCTCGACCTCGCCGACGACGAGGGCTTCGCCGCCTCGTGCGCCCAAGGCGCCGATCTCGGCTTCGACGGCAAGACCCTGATCCACCCCAAGACCATCGCCGCCGCCAATGCCGCCTTCGCGCCGAGCGAGGCCGAGGTCGCCTGGGCCAGGCGCATCATCGCCGCCCACGGCGAGGCCGAGGCCGCCGGCAAGGGAGTGGTGCTGGTGGACGGCAAACTGATCGAGAACCTGCACGTGGCGGCGGCCGGGCGCACGGTGGCGCTGGCCGAGCAGATCGCAGCGAACGAGGCCGCGGCATGAGCGCGAAAAGTTGGGCCGGCAACTTCTTCGAGGACTTCGCCCTCGGCCAGGAGATCGCCCACGCCACGCCGCGCACCGTCAGCACGGGCGACGTGGCACTCTATACGGCGCTGACGGGCTCACGCTTCGCCGTCACCTCCGCCGACACTTTCGCGCAAGCGCTCGGCCTGCCCCGCGCGCCGATCGATCCCTGGCTCGCCTTCCACGTGGTGTTCGGCAAGTCGGTCCCCGATGTCTCCCTCAACGCGGTGGCCAATCTCGGCTATGCGGAGGGCCGTTTTCTCGCGCCGGTCTATCCCGGTGATACGCTGTCCGCATCTTCGACCGTGATCGGCGTCAAGGAGAATTCCAACGGCAAGACCGGCGTGGTCTACGTACGCACAACCGGAACGAACCAGGACGGCGAGACCGTCATGAGCTTCGCCCGCTGGGTGATGGTGGCCAAGCGCGACCCGGCCTCGTCCGCGCCGGACCCGGTGGTGCCGGAGCTTGCCGACCACGTCGCCGTCGCCGACCTGCCAGCGCCCGCCCTCGACATGGCGGCCTACGACGTCGCTGCCGCCGGCGAGGCCCACCGCTGGGACGACTACGCCGTCGGCGAGCGCATCGACCATCGCACCGGCATCACCATCGAGGAAGCCGAGCACCAGATGGCGACACGGCTCTATCAGAACACCGCACGGCCCCACTACGACGCCCACTACGCCGCCGGCACGCGCTTCGGCAAGCGGCTGATCTATGGCGGGCATGTCATCAGTCTGGCCCGGGCGCTGAGCTTCAACGGCCTCGCCAACGCCTTCTGGCCCGTGGCGCTCAATGGCGGACGGCACGCGGCGCCGGTCTTCGCCGGCGACACCATCCACGCCTGGTCCGAGGTGCTGGCCAAGGACCCGCTGCCCGGCCGCGACGACCTCGGCGCCTTGCGCCTGCGCCTGGTGGCGACGCGCAACCGGCCGTGTGCGGACTTCCCCGAGGACGACATGGTGCTCGACCTCGACACCACCGTGCTTATACCAAGGTAAACTGATAAAGACCCATTTGATGGCCCGAGGCGGTTTTCCGGGTAGGAGCGGCGCGCCGGGCGATGCGGGGACATCGTTCAA
>CAZKTK010000384.1:0-3600 GCA_964555535.1 uncultured Rhodospirillaceae bacterium | reverse complement strand
ACTCGGCCCCCTCGGAAGCCCGACCGTAGAGATAGAGCGCCAGGCGCGCCAGGCGGCTCAGCGCATCGACGGACAAGGTGGCACCCGAGATGCCGTCTATCGTGCGGTCGAGCGCCAGGTCAGCAGTCAATTGCGCCCCGCGAAACTGATCGATGAAGAAGGCGTGGCGAACCTCCCAGCCGCGGCTCTCGCGATAGATCAGCACCGCGATGCGGGCAATCGCACCGCCCTGAACCACAATGCCGGTGGTGATCGGCCGCACCTTGCCGATCTCCTCGAGTATCCAGGCGCTCACTTGGTCGCGCTGCCAGTAGCGCACGCGCAGGCCCGCCATGTCATGGCCGAGAATGGCGCGAATATCGCCTTTTAGGTCTTTCGTGAGCCAGAGCTTCTGCGGCTTCGGCACATCCCCGGCGAAGGTCTCGGCAAGAAAAGCGTCAGGCGCGAGATAGACCTCCTCCGCTTGCGCGCTGGCCGCCGTCAGCGCCAATACCATGGCGGCGACGACGGCCAGGCCGGCCGGTTTCGGGGAGGACCGGCGCATCAGAACTGGTAGCCGATACCCAGATTGAGCCTGTTGTCGTCCTTGCCGACACCGGGCGGGTTGCTGACGAAGCTGCCATCCACCTTCAGCACCACATCCGGATGCGGCCAATAGTTGAGGCCCACGTCGTATTCCTCATAGGCACTGTCGGCTGCGCTGCCAGCCTCGTTGTCCCAGCGGCTGAAACGGGCAAAGAAGCCAAGATCGCCATAGCCGGTATCGAAGCGGTAGGACGGCTCCACATACCAGCCATATTGCTCGTCGCGCCCAAAAGCCGCGGCACCGGTGATCGGCGGGCCGTCGTCCAGGTCCCAGCGGGCATAAATCGCCCGCAGGCCAAAGCCGCCATAGGAAAGGTCGGTATGGGCTTCGATCATGGTGGCGCTGGTGCCGAGACCGGCGGCGTTCTGGGTCAGATCATCCTGGTATTGCGCCGAGACGCCGACCCTGACGCCGGGCATCCCCGCCCACACCAGGCGCCCCGTCATCGCGCCATCGGTGAGCGTGGCGTTGGCCACCTTCTGACGGCCATTGCGGATCTTGTAGGCATTGCTGCCCGTGACCGGCACGGCCAGGCCCGAATGCAACGCCAGATCGTAGGAGAAGCCTTCGCCCAGCTCACCGCTCGCGGCGACGCCGGCCTCCCACCACGTGCTCGGCAGGATTGCCGCCTCTACGTTGTTGCGCTCGACACCGTAATAGGTGGCCGGCTCATGGGTTTCGTTGATAAGGCCCGTGGGGATCAGGAAGACACCGCCTTTGACGCGATGGGCATCGCTGATGTCGTATTCGACATAGGCCTGCTCGACTTCGACCTCGCCCGGCTGGCCTTCGCCTGCCAAGGCGTGTTCGACTTCGAGCTCTGTGACCAAGCGCAGGTCGTCATTGAAATCGTGGCCGATGCCGATGACGAAGCGATGCACGTCGATGCGGTCGCGGTCGCCGGCATTGTAGTGCAGTTCGCCATAGCCTTCGATATGCGTGCGCTGCCACCAGCCCTGTTCGGCGCCGGCACCATCCTGGCTTTCCTCGACGGCATCGGCGGTCGCCTCTACGCGCGCCTCGGTATCCCCGATCCGCGCCTTCAGCCGATCGATCTCCGCCTTCTGTTCCTGGATAATCTGCCACATCTCCTCAGCCGAGGGGACGTCCGTTGCTGCGATTGCCGCCTGGGGCAGCAAGAGCGCTGCCATGGCCACGCCGGCGAATGCCGTTGCCTTCGTTGACATCTCGATCGTACCTGTTGTTGAATTTAACTGCGAACGACTCTCATTTGCATTAAGAATGTTTCGCATTTGCAGATAAGTCAAGTGCGGATTTTGCGGGAACGCGAGCGGGGCTAGAGCCGGGAAATGTGCAGCCCGCCGTCTACGTGTATGGCTTCGCCGACCGTGAACGGCAGCAGGCCCTGTGCAAGGGTGGCGACCGCGGCGGCCACGTCTTCGGGCTGGCCCCACCGGCGGATCGGCGACAGGCCCTCGGCGATGGCCTTGTCATAGGGCTCCTTGGCCGGCGCGGTCATATCGGTCTCGATGACGCCGGGGCGGATTTGATAGACACCCACGCCGTGATCAGCGAGACGCAGGGCAAACAACTGCGAGACCATGCTCAAGCCCGCCTTGGAGACGCAATATTCGCCGCGATTGAGCGACGCCATCTCGGCATTGGCAGACGTGATGAAGACGATGGAGCGATGCACGCCCGCCTCGCCCGCCGGCGTGGCCAGCAGGCGTTTGGCAAAGGCCTGGGTCAGAAAGAACGGCCCGCGTGTGTTGACCGAGAGACAGCGGTCGTAGCTTTCCGGCGAGACATCGAGCAGGTCGGCGCGCGCGAACACCGAGACCCCGGCATTGTTGACCAGGCTATCGAGGCGTCCGAACTGCTCGGATACCCTGTCCAGCAGCCCATCGTGCCCATCCAGGTCCGCGATGTCGGCAGGAAACGCCGCGGCCTTGCCGCCCGCCGCCTCGACCGCCGCAACGGTCGTCGCCAGATCGGCGCTGTCGTCGCGGTCGTTGGCGGCGATATCGAAACCCGCCTTAGCCAGCGCCACGGCGATGGCGCGCCCAATGCCTCGTTGACTGCCCGTTACCAGCGCCACCGGGCGCGCGTCGCCATTCGTCATTGCCTTATCCTCTGAGTAACTCGCGCGCGATGATGCTGCGCTGAATCTGGTTGGTTCCTTCGTAGATTTGCGTGATCTTGGCGTCGCGGTAAAGGCGTTCCACCTCGAACCCGCGGATATAGCCGCTGCCGCCGAAGATCTGCACCGCATTCGCGGTGTGCTGCACGGCCGCATCGCCAGCGAAACACTTGGCCATTGAACAGGCCATGGTGGCACCGTCGCCGCTCTCGAGACGGGCCGCCGCATCGTGAGTGAGAAGACGCGCCGCGGTGATGTCCTTGGCCATGTCCGCCAGCATCCACTGCAAGCCCTGGAACTCGGCGATGGGCTGGCCGAACTGCTTGCGCGCCGGCGCGTAGTCGAGGGCCGCCTCCAGCGCCGCCTGGGCGATACCGACCGCCAGTGCCGCAATGCCGACGCGGCCCTTGTCAAGCACGCTCATCATGATGTGGAAGCCCCGGCCCTCCTCGCCAAGCAGGGCGTCACCCGGAAGCGCGACATCTTCGAAATGCAGCGCGCCCACTTGGGAGGCGCGCTGGCCCATCTTGTGTTCCTTGGCCCCCTTGCTCACACCCTCAGCCGCAAGATCGACAATGAAGATGCTCATGCCGCGCTTGCCAGCCTCTGGGTCCGTGCGTGCCAGCACGAAACCGACATCGGCCACCGGCGCGTTGTGAATCCAGATCTTCGAGCCCGACAGCCGCCAGCCATCGCCGTCACGCGTGGCCAGGGTCTTGATGCCGGAGACGTCCGTTCCCGCCTCGGCTTCGGTGATGCAATAGGCTACGCGCTTGTCAGCCGCCAGCACGGAGCCGAGATGCTCAGCCTTCTGCGCAGGTGTACCGTGGCGCGTCAGCAAGGTCGCGATCAGCTCTACCAGCCCGCATTGATCGGCGACCGAGCTGTAACCCCGCGACAACTCCTCCATGAC
>CAZKTK010000383.1:0-3613 GCA_964555535.1 uncultured Rhodospirillaceae bacterium | reverse complement strand
TGCAAGGCCATGGAAAAGCGCAAGAATCTTTGGCCCAAAAATAAGTATAGAAAAAACAAAACCACCAGCAACCAGAGACCAAGACGCAAATTTGATCGCAAGATTTATAGTTCGCGCATTTTCTCGCATCGCATCGTTATTCGCCGAAATCATTTCGTCATAGTGGCTGCACTGCTCAGCCAAAGACACGACAAAGTCTTTGCCATTCTCAATATCCACCACCCACTCGCTAGGTGCGTTGCCAGAAAATTCAAAGCTGGACGGCTTGGCCGAGCCGATCGCCAAGAACAGCGCTACCGTGAACCCCGCAGCCACAGCAAGGCTGACCCCGGCTAACGGCCAATGCGGAGAGGATACAAGCGCAAAGCCAGCCACCGCGCCGATCAGAACGACGATCGTCGCCGCCAGAAACCCCGCCAGCGTCAAGGCCCTTTGGTCCGCCGCCAACGCCGCAGTCAGCTGGTTTGCTAGATAGGACTCTGCTTCTCTGACGATCTCGAGTAGTGTTTCCTTCGGCGCCTTCGATAGCGCGTCGCTCACATCGGTATCGTCCATGCTGCATCACCACCCAATTCATGCTGAGCCCGGCAAGCCACCCACCGGCCATAAGGGCATCGGCAATGCCGGCAAACCCAGCCAGAGTGGAACAAGAGGCGGCGCCTCGAAAAGCTCTGGCACTAAGAGCGGCGGCACTAAGAGCGGCAGCACTAAGAGCGGCGGTACGCCAAAGGGTGGCGGAAGATCTCGATAACCCCGCGCCGCGTTACCAATACCACGGCTCGCCGCGATCCTATGCCCACCTTTCATGGCGCGTTCGTACACACCCTCGATTGAAAACTGAACGTATCACGCCGACTCCGCCCCTTATGACCGATTGCAATTATAGCTCATATAACACGCAATAAACACAGACTCGCTGTCTTCCCCCTGCCCCCTTCATCACGACTCAGTGACCCTCGCCCAGCCCAGATTGACAAAACCCGCCCGCGCCACGACGCTTTCCTGTTGAAGTCCGGCCACAGGCCGGCGCGCCTGTGAGTGGAAATGCGAGATACCATGCCTGCTGCCCTGCCCCTGCCCGATCCCGCGCTCGATCCGAACAAGTTCCAGAACCCAAGCCACACCGCCAAAGGGGATCCGCGCGCGCATGTGGCGCTGAGGGCGTTGGATACGCTTTGGTTCAACACGGGCACGCTGTGCAACCTCACCTGTGAGCATTGCTATATCGAATCGAGCCCGCGCAACGACCGGCTGGCCTATATCACGACGGACGAGGTGCGCGGCTATCTCGACGAGATCGCGGCGCTGGAGCTGCCGACCAGCGAGATCGGCTTCACCGGTGGCGAGCCGTTCATGAACCCGGACCTGCTGGACAGCGTCGAGATGTGTCTGGAGCAGGGCTTCCGGGTGCTCATTTTGACCAATGCCATGCGACCGATGATGAAATGCGCCGAGCGCCTGCAGCCGATGGCGGCGCGCTGGGGCGACCGGCTGACCCTGCGTGTTTCATTGGACCACTTCGGCAGCGCCTTGCACGAGCACGAGCGCGGACCCCGGTCCTGGCAGCCGACCGTCGACGGGCTGACATGGCTGGCGGACAACGGCTTTTCCATCGCCATCGCGGGCCGTTTGCGCTGGGGCGAGTCGGAGGCGCAGATGCGCCAAGGCTATCGACGCCTGTTCGGCGAGTTGAACTTGAATATCGATGCGGACGACCCGGCGGCGCTGATGCTGTTTCCCGAGATGGACGAGACCGCGGACGTACCCGAAATCAGCATCTACTGCTGGAACCACCTCGGGATCGATCCCCACGACATGATGTGTGCCCACTCGCGCATGGTGGTCAAAGCCAAAGGCCATACGCCGCAAGTCATGGCCTGCACGCTGCTGGCATACGACCCTGGCTTCGCCATGGGCGCGAGCCTGGCGGAAGCATCCGGCGAGGTCAGCCTGAACCATCCCCATTGCGCGCGCTTCTGCGTCCTTGGCGGTGGCTCCTGCAGCGCCGTCTGAGCCCCTGGGGCTGGACAACCCATGCCGCTTGGCACAGGCTATGTGCGGTCTTGCGGTATTGGGTGATGACAGAGACTGACGGCGACGGCGTCGCATATGCGACTACCACGCGAGAGATCACGGTGAGGGTCCGCTCCTATTATCTTGAGGAGCAATCCTCTCCTGACGATTCCCGCTATGTTTTCGCCTATCGTGTGCGTATCGAGAATCACGGACAAGCGACGGTGCAGCTGCGCAGCCGCTATTGGCGGATTACGGACGGCAACGGCCATACCGAGGAAGTCCGCGGCGCCGGCGTGGTCGGCGAGCAGCCCGTGCTGGCGCCGGGAGAAGCCTTCGAATATACCAGCGGCACCCCACTGATGACCGAAAGCGGTTTCATGGTCGGGCATTATGAAATGGTGGCGGCCTCGGGAGAGGAATTCGACGTGGATGTGCCCGCTTTCGCCCTCGACCGGCCCAACGCCCGCAATCAAGTGCACTAAGGCACCAGCGATGAACAAATCTGCGACAGCATCGACATCAGCGCATCGGGAACGGCTGAGCGCGGCTCGACCGACCCAGGAAGACGCGGAGGCCGCCATTCGCACGCTATTGCTGTGGGCCGGCGACGATCCGGACCGGGAAGGACTGCAAGGCACGCCGGAGAGGGTCGCACGGGCCTATCGGGAATACTTTGCCGGCTATGATACAGACCCGACCGAGCCGCTTGAGCGCACCTTCGAGGAGGTCGAAGGCTATGACGAGATGGTGGTGCTGCGCGACATCGGCTTCTCGTCCCATTGCGAGCATCACATGGCGCCGATTATCGGTGTTGCCCATGTCGCCTATCTGCCCGCCAACCGGGTCGTGGGCATCAGCAAGCTGGCGCGCCTGGTCGATGTCTATGCCCGGCGCTTTCAGATCCAGGAGAAGATGACGGTGCAGATCGCCGATGCCATCGATGGCGTGCTCAAGCCCAAGGGCGTCGCCGTGGTGGTCGAGGGCGAGCATCAATGCATGACGACGCGCGGGGTCAACAAGCGCGGCGTCACCATGAAGACCAGCCGCATGCTCGGCGCCTTCCGCGATGACGCAACGACACGGCGGGAGTTCCTGGGCATGATCAACACTGGCCGATAGAGCCGTACACGGCCAAGGCCGTGCCTGATTTTCGCCCCACGCTGTTCGTGATCGGCATCCTGCTGATCATCCTGGCGCTGACCATGAGCCTGCCGGCGCTGGCGGACCTTGCCGTCAGCGAACCCGATTGGCAGGTCTTTGCCGCGGCGGCGGCGGCGACACTCTTCGTCGGCACCGGGTTGGTCCTGGCTTTTCATCGCCCGGACTTCACCATCAGCGTGCAGCAGACCTTCGTGCTGACGACGGCAAGCTGGGTGGTGCTGACGGCCTTCGCCGGCCTGCCATTTCACTTCTCCGGCCTCGACCTCTCCTATGCCGACGCCTATTTCGAGGCCATGTCGGGCCTCACCACCACAGGCTCGACGGTAATCAGCGGGCTTGACCACGCACCGCCCGGCATTCTGCTCTGGCGCGCGCTTCTGCAATGGCTCGGCGGCATCGGCATCATCGTCATGGCCGTGGCGATCCTGCCCATCCT
>CAZKTK010000382.1:0-3633 GCA_964555535.1 uncultured Rhodospirillaceae bacterium | reverse complement strand
GCCGGGTCGGACCGCGGCGCTGGATCGGGCCCTCGACCGATGACGAGATCCGTCGGGCGGGCGCTGACGGCGCGCCGGTGGTGGTTGTGCCGATTGCCTTCGTATCCGAACATTCCGAAACCCTGGTCGAGCTGGATATCGAGTATCGGGCCCTGGCCGAAAGCGTCGGCGTGCCGGCCTATGAGCGGGTGCCTGCGCTCGGGACCGACCCTGATTTCATCGAGGGTCTGGCAGGGCTCGTGCGTGCGGCCAAGGCGGGGCCGCCGCGCTCCCAGGATGGCTCGCGCCTGTGCCCCCGCCATTTCTCGCGCTGTATCTGTGTTGCCGAGGGAATGTGATGAGCGATTTTCTCGCCGATGCCTATCCCTGGCTCAAGGCGCTCCACATCATCTCGGTGATCGCCTGGATGGCAGGAATGCTCTATCTGCCGCGACTCTTCGTTTACCACGCCAAGGCGGAGGTGGGCTCCGAGCTGTCGGAAACCCTGAAAATCATGGAACGACGCCTGCAAAGAGCGATCATGACACCGGCCATGGCGGCCGCATGGTTTTTCGGCCTCTGCTTGTTGGCCTCGCCAATGGTCGATATCGCCGATCACTGGGTACAGGCGAAGCTCGTTCTGGTCCTCGCGATGTCGGGCATGCACGACGCCATGGCACGCTGGCGCCGAGACTTCGCGGCCGACAAGAACACGCGCTCGCAACGCTTCTTTCGCATTGCCAACGAAATTCCGACGCTGCTGATGATCTGCATCGTTCTGCTCGCGGTTACGAAAGCCTTCTGAGACCTCGCCAGCGCTGTGGTTTGACTTGGCTGGGCGCCTAGGGTAGAAGGGCCGCCGCGGAAGATGCGCTTGCCTGCGCATTGTCGTGTCCGCGACTAAGCCCCCTCTCAGACAGCGATTTCCTTCGATAGAGCGGCCTCCTGCCGCGCCAACCGAAAATCCGATCGCTGTTGCTGTCTCCCAAATTCCCATTGCGCTCGCGCCTGGACTCAAGGCACCGATGAACCTCAAGGAACTGAAGAGCAAATCTCCCACCGAACTTCTCGATTATGCCGAGGAGACGGGGGTCGAGAACGCAAATACCCTGCGCAAGCAGGACCTGCTGTTCGCCATTCTCAAGCAGCTGGCCGATCAGGGCACCGCGATTTTCGGCGAAGGCGTGCTGGAAATCCTGCAGGACGGCTTCGGCTTCCTGCGCTCGCCGGAAGCGAATTACCTGCCCGGACCTGACGATATCTATGTCTCGCCGAGTCAGATCCGCCGCTTCGGCCTGCGTACAGGCGATACCGTCGAGGGTGAGATCCGCCAGCCCAAGGACGCCGAACGCTATTTCGCCCTGCTCAAGATCAACACGATCAATTTCGAGACGCCCGAGGCCGCGCGCCACAAGGTGCATTTCGACAATCTGACGCCGCTCTACCCGGACGAGGCGATCAAGCTCGAGATCGACGATCCCACGGTCAAGGACAAGAGCGGCCGGGTGATCGACCTGGTGGCGCCCATTGGCAAGGGCCAGCGCGCGCTCATCGTAGCGCCGCCGCGCACGGGCAAGACCGTGATCCTGCAGAACATCGCCCACTCGCTGGAAGTGAACCATCCCGAAGCCTATCTCATCGTGCTGCTTATCGATGAGCGCCCGGAAGAGGTCACCGACATGCAGCGCTCGGTGAAGGGTGAGGTGATCAGCTCCACCTTCGACGAGCCTGCCACGCGCCACGTGCAGGTGGCGGAAATGGTCATCGAGAAGGCCAAGCGCCTGGTCGAGCACCAGCACCACGTGGTGATCCTGCTCGATTCGATCACGCGTCTGGGTCGCGCCTACAACACCGTGGTGCCGTCGTCCGGCAAGGTGCTGACAGGCGGTGTCGATGCCAACGCCCTGCAGCGGCCGAAGCGTTTCTTCGGCGCAGCGCGCAATATCGAGGAAGGCGGCTCGCTGACCATCATCGCGACAGCCCTGATCGATACCGGCTCGCGCATGGACGAGGTGATTTTCGAGGAATTCAAGGGCACCGGCAATTCCGAGATCGTGCTCGACCGCAAGCTTTCCGACAAGCGCACCTATCCGTCGATCGACATCGGCAAGTCGGGCACGCGCAAGGAAGAGCTGCTGGTCGAGAAGGGCGATTTGTCGAAGATGTGGGTGCTGCGCCGCATCCTCACGCCCATGGGCGTCACGGACGCCATGGAGTTCTTGCTCGACAAGCTAAAAAATACCAAGACCAATCAGGAATTCTTCGACTCTATGAACCAATAGGGGCGTCGAGCCTGGAGTTCTATCGGGAGGTTTTGCCGTGTCACGAGTCGGTAGGGACAGTCTCGCGCTTCGCCGCACACTCACCAGCGATGGGCAGGAGGTCGATTATTTCAGCCTGCCGGCCATTGCCGAATCCGGCCTCGGCGATCCGTCGTCGCTGCCGTTTTCGCTGAAGGTGCTGTTGGAGAATCTGCTGCGCTTCGAAGACGGCGGCAGCGTCAGCGGCGACGATATCCGCAAGCTGGCAAGCGGCGAGGGCAGCGGTCACGAGATCGCCTATCGTCCGTCTCGTGTGCTGATGCAGGACTTTACCGGCGTGCCGGCGGTGGTCGATCTGGCCGCCATGCGCGATGCCGTGGCCGCCCTTGGTGGCGACCCTGAGCGCATCAATCCGCTGGTGCCCGTCGATCTCGTCATCGACCATTCGGTGCAGGTGGACAATTTCGGCTCCGCGGGCGCTTTTGCCGCCAATGTCGAGATCGAGATGCGCCGCAACCGCGAGCGCTACGCCTTCCTGCGCTGGGGCCAGCAGGCCTTCGAGAACTTCCGCGTGGTGCCGCCGGGCACCGGCATCTGCCATCAGGTAAACCTGGAATATCTCTCGCAGACCATCTGGAGCTCGGAAGATGCGGGCGGGCGCACCATCGCCTATCCCGATACGGTCGTCGGCACCGACAGCCACACCACCATGGTCAACGGCGTTGCCGTGCTGGCCTGGGGCGTCGGTGGCATCGAGGCCGAGGCGGCCATGCTGGGCCAACCGATTTCCATGCTGATCCCGGAAGTGATCGGCGTGCGCCTGACAGGGGCCTTGCCCCAGGCCGCGACCACGACGGATCTGGTGCTGACCCTGACGGCGCTGCTGCGCGCCGAAGGCGTGGTCGGCAAGTTCGTCGAATATACCGGCCCCGGCATCGATGCCCTGAGCGTCGCCGACCGCGCCACCATCGCCAATATGGCGCCCGAATACGGCGCCACCTGCGGCTTTTTCCCGATCGACCAGGCCACGGTGGATTTCCTCGCCTTCACGGGCCGCGATCCGGAACGCTGTCGCTTGGTCGAAGCCTATGCCAAGGCCCAAGGCATGTGGCGCGAGGCGGCTGCACCGGAGCCGATCTTCACCAAGACCCTGGAGTTCGATCTTGGCGGTGTCGAGGCCAGCCTCGCCGGGCCCAAGCGGCCCCAGGACCGGGTGGCGCTGAGCGCCGCCGCGGCGTCTTTCGATAGCGTCTTGAGCGAGACGTTCGGCCGCGCCCCGGGTAGCGCCAAGAGCGCCGTGGTGGCGGGCAGCGATTACGATCTCGAAGACGGCGCCGTGACCATCGCCGCCATCACCAGCTGCACCAACACCTCCAACCCGGGTGCCATGATC
>CAZKTK010000381.1:0-3647 GCA_964555535.1 uncultured Rhodospirillaceae bacterium | reverse complement strand
CGACCCAGATCCGCATCATCGGTGTTGTTGGTCGTGGTGGTCGTGACCTCGGTGCGCTTTTCCGGGGTTTCCTCGGTCTCTTCGTCTTCGATCAGATTGATTCCCAATTCGGAAATCATCGACATGGTGTCTTCGATCTGCTCGGACGAAACCTTCTCGGGCGGCAAGACGGCATTCAGCTCGTCATAGGTGATGTGACCGCGCTCGCGCCCCTTGGCGATCAGGCGTTTGACCGCCGCGCCAACCGTGTCGAGCAGAGGGCCATCGCTGGGCTCCTCACGCCTTTCCGTCTCTTCCGTCGCCGCTACCGTCTGTTTGGACATGCGCGTATTTCCTCGAGAAAATCGCAGATTGGCTGACGCGCAACGCCACGCCGCCCCCACCTGGAACGGCGTCCCCTCGTCGCGGTCAACTCGTACCTTGTCTATGTGGGGCCTGTTATCGCCGAGGCAAGGCCCCCCGCGCCCGCCATATCCTGAGCCAGCGCGTCCCGTTGATGCCGCAAAGCGAGCATTTGGGCAAGGGCTTCCTCACTCGGGTTCTCGCCTAGCGCCACGGTGGCCGCCGCAATCTCGGCATCGAGGGCGGCGCGACGGTGCAATGCCGCAACGTGGCGCCAGCCCGCCAGGGCCTCGTCATCGCCGGCCTCGGCACGGACGAAACCCTCTGCCAGGCCCGCGCCCCAGCCCGAGGGGGACGTCAGCGCCGAAGCCTCCTGGGCCAGGCCGGCAGCGCTCAGCCGCGCCTGCAACGTGTCATGGTCGAGCGCCTCGCCCTCCGCGGCGATATCGCCCAGCGCATGGCGCAAACGCTCGAAAGCCGGCATGGCAAAGCTCATCGCCGCCAGATCCTCAACCGTGTCGGCAAGCAGGGCCGGGTGGTTGAGCAATGTGGCAAGCAGCAGGCGCTCACGCCGCTCGGTCTCGGCATCGCCGCCGCGTGCTGCCGCGGTAACCGAAACCGCACGGCCGCGCCGGGCCGCCTCCTGGGGGCCGATCTCCATATCCGGCCGGGCCGCGTTGCGATCGGGCCTGCGGCGCCATGTCTTCTCCCCGCGTTGCGGGCTGCCGAACGTGTCCCGGAAACGGCGGCGGAACTCCTCGCTGTATTGGCCGCGCACGTCTGTGTCGCGAATCGTCGCCACCATGCGGTCGAGATCGCGGCGCAGCCCGGCCTTGCGCTCGGGCGTATCGAAACGGCCTCCCGCCAGCATCTGGCCCCAGAGCACATCGACCAGCGGCTGGGAGGCATCGAGCCGGGCGCTCAGAGCCGCCGCCCCATGCGTGGCGAGCAAGCTATCGGGATCTTCTCCCTCCGGTAGAAATGCGAATCGCAGAGAGCGACCCGGGCTGAGCAGGGGCAAGGCGCGCTCCGCCGCCCGCGATGCCGCACGGCGCCCCGCCGCATCGCCATCGAGGCAGAGCACCGGCTCCGCGGCCAGGCGCCAGAGCGCCGCCATCTGCTCCTCCCCCAAGGCCGTGCCCAAGGGCGCCACCGCATGGGCGAAACCGGCCCGCGCCAAGGCGATGACGTCCATGTAGCCCTCGGCGACGATGACCGTGCCGGAATCGCGCGCGGGCTTGCGGGCTGCGGCAAGATTGTACAGCGCGCGGCGCTTCTGGAAGACCGGAGTTTCCGGCGAATTCAAATACTTAGGCTGGCCGTCCCCCAGCACCCGCCCACCGAAACCGATGCAGCGACCGCGGCCGTCGGCGATGGGAAAGATGATGCGCCCGCGAAAGAAATCGAAGCAGGCGCCGTCGTCGGCGCGGCGTGCCAGGCCGGCCTCCACCGCCAGGTCCTCGTCGACGCCCGACGCCGCCAGATGGGGCAAAAGCGCGTGCCGGCGATCGGGCGCCCACCCTATACCAAACCTTGCGATCGTATCCCCATCGATGCCGCGACCATCGAGATAGGCGCGCGCCTGGGCCGCGTCCTCACGATGCAGGGCACGACCAAACCAGCCGTCCGCAAGCGCCAGCGCCTCCATCACCGTCGCCTGGCGCGCGGCCTGCGCCCGCGCCTCGGGCGTCGGCTCGGGCACGCTCAGCCCGGCCTCTCCCGCCAGCCTCTCCACGGCCTCGGGAAAGGTGAGCCCGTCATGCTGCATCAAGAATCCGATGACGTCGCCATGGGCGCCACAGCCAAAGCAATGGAAGAAGGCCTTGTCGTCATTGACCGTGAACGACGGCGTCTTTTCCTTGTGAAACGGGCAGAGACCGACATGCTCGCGGCCGCGCCGCGTCAGGCGGACGCTGCGCCCCACCACGTCGCTGGCAGGCACACGCGCGCGTATGTCGTCGAGAAATTGCGGCGGCAGGCTCATCCGCCGCCCGCCAGGGTCTCCTTCACCAATGCCGATGCCTTGGCGAAGTCCATGCGCCCGGCATAGCTGGATTTCAGCGACGCCATGACCCGCCCCATATCCTTGACCGAGCCGGCCTCGAGTTCGTCGACGACGCTTTGCACCGCCGCCGCCGTCTCCGCCTCGTCGAGCGCCTTCGGCATATAGCCTTCGATAACCGAGACCTCCTCGGCCTCCTGGCGTGCCAGCTCGTCACGTCCCGCCTGCTCGTAGAGCGCAATCGAATCGCGCCGCTGGCGAACCATCTTGTCCAGCATTTCGAGAATGCGCCCTTCGTCGATGCCGTCCTCGTTGCCGTCGCTGCGCGCAGCGATATCGCGATCCTTCAAGGTTGCCATGATCAGCCGCAAGGTCGCTACGCGGCAGCGTTCCTTGGCTTTCATGGCCACTTTCAAGTCACCGGCGAAACGGGCTCTCAGTTCCGTCATCGGAAACCCCGCACTGTCTGGCCGCGGTATCGTCACGCGGCGTGGCCTAGTCGCCTCCCACGACAGGGCTGGGAAGGGTGAGACATCGGGCGCCATGAGTCCATTCACAAATGACGAAATTTTTAACGCATTGATATTCCACAGTTTTAATCCGGCGGAAGGATGCTTGACGACAGTGCAGCCGGTGCGTACTTTCCGCCAGCTTCGCCCGCAGGATAAGCGAATCACGCATCATGTCTGAATTGGATAGCTCCACCCACCGTGTCGGCCCGCCGACAGCGGTATTGGTGCTCGGCGACGGGCGCGTTGTCAGCGGCCAGGGCCTCGGCGCCACAGGCAGCGCGGTCGGCGAAGTCTGCTTCAATACCTCGATGACCGGGTATCAGGAAATCATCAGCGACCCGTCCTATGCGGGCCAGCTGATCACCTTCACCTTTCCCCACATCGGCAATATCGGCAGCAACGAGGACGACCTGGAAACCGGCACGCCGGCTGCCCGCGGCTGCGTGCTGCGCTGCGATATTACGGAACCGTCGAATTGGCGCGCGAGCCGGCACCTCGACGCCTGGCTTGTCAGCAACGGCCTGCCCGGAATTTCCGGTGTGGATACGCGGGCGCTGACCAGAATCGTGCGCGAAAGCGGCGCCCCAAACGGTGTCATCGCCCACGACCCGGACGGAAATTTCGATATCGCCGCGTTGCGCGAGCAGGCTGCTGCCTGGCCGGGTCTCGAGGGCATGGATCTGGCGCGGGAAGTCAGCTGCACCCAAACCTATACCTGGGATCAAACGAGTTGGTCGCTCGACGGCGGCTTCGGCCGCCTCGACTCACCGGAGCGCCACGTCGTGGCAATC
>CAZKTK010000380.1:0-3650 GCA_964555535.1 uncultured Rhodospirillaceae bacterium | reverse complement strand
CTCCCAGCCCGCCTCCCTCAGCAAGGCCGCAATCCGTCGATAGCCATAGCGCCCAATTCCTGATGATAGGACATGGACCAATTCAGTGGGGGAGGATCAGCGCCGAGGTCGAGGGCACGGCGCACCACCTCGCGGGGGTAGACCGGCGTGTGATCGACCGTGCCCTGCTGCTGCAATTCGTCGGCAATCAAGACGTTCTTGCGGTCGAGGAAGAGGATACGGAACTGCTCGGTCTTGTTGTGCTGCATCGCCACTTTGCAGTAGTCGAGCAGGGCCTGCCAGGAGCTGATGACGGGGCGGTCGAGCACCTGTTGCTGAAGTGCGCGGTGGCTGGCGGCCTCGACCACTTTGAGGATGGCGATGACCGTGTCGCCGACGCCCGAGACCTCGCGCAGGCGTGCGGGCTCGGCGGCGAAGACCTCGGGCAGGCTTCCAAAGCGCGTCAGCAGGGTCTTGGCAAGCGCCTTGACGTCGCGCCGGGGCAGGGCGGCGAACAGCAGCAATTCCAGGATCTCGTAGTCAGCAACCGCGTCCGTGCCGCCTCTCAGGAAGCGCTCGCGCAGGCGTTGGCGGTGGCCGGAGGCGTGATCGGCCCCGTCGCGGTCATCCACCATAAGGCGGTTGGTCGAGCCCGGCCGGCGAGAGCGTGAAGATCTCGTGGCCGTCCTCGGTGACCGCCACGGTGTGCTCGAACTGGGCCGACAAGGAGCGGTCCTTGGTCACGGCGGTCCAGTTGTCGCCGAGGATCTTGGTCTCGTGACGGCCGAAATTGATCATCGGCTCGACGGTGAAGAACATGCCGGGCTGCAGCTCGAGCCCGCCGCCGGCGCGGCCGTAATGCAGCACGCTCGGCGCATCGTGGAAGACGCGGCCGATGCCGTGGCCGCAGAAATCGCGCACCACCGAGCAGCGCTGGCCCTCGGCGTGGCTCTGGATGGCGTGGCCGACATCGCCAAGGGTGGCGCCGGGGCGCACGGCGGCTATGCCCTTCATCATCGCTTCATAGGTCACGGCGGTCAGGCGCGCCGCCTTGCGCGGCACGTCGCCAAGCCAGAACATGCGGCTGGTGTCGCCGTGCCAGCCGTCGAGAATGACGGTGATGTCGATATTGACGATGTCGCCCTTGGTCAGCTTCTTCTTGTCGTCGGGAATACCGTGACAGACAACGTGGTTGATCGAGGTGCAGATGGATTTGGGGAAGCCGCGATAGTTCAGCGGCGCCGCGATCGCGCCATGCTCGACGATGAAATTGTGGCAGAGCGTGTCGAGCGCGCCGGTGGTCACGCCGGGTTCCACGTGGGGGGTGATGAAATCCAGTACTTCTGCGGCAAGGCGCCCGGCCTTGCGCATGCCCTCGAAATCCTCCTCGCCGTGCAGGCGGATTGTGCGCCCGTCCTCGCTGCGCGGAACTTCGCGCGGAGGCGGGTTGGCGCCCAAGCGTGCTATGGCCGACGTCGCTTTCTTCATGGTCTCCACTATGCGTTCTCTGTCCGTATCGGCAAAGGCCGTTCGACGATGATTTCCTCGGTGCTGAGGCGGCAAGCATAACACAGGGCCTCTACGCCGCGCGCCTTGGCTCGCGCAAATGCCTCCTGATAGGCCGGGTCGATGTCGCCTGCCAGGGCGAATTCCTCGCAGTCCTCACGCTGCACCAGATAGACCATCACGGCGCGGTGGCCAGCCTCGACCATATCGCCGAGTTCTTCCAGGTGCTTGGCACCGCGTTTCGTCACGGCGTCCGGAAACTCGGCCGGCCCCTCACGCTTGAGATGGACATTCTTGACCTCGACATAGCAGGCGGGCCGACCGTCGGCTTCCAGGAGCATGTCGATGCGGGAATTCTTGCCGTAGCGGACCTCGCGGCGCAAGTCCTCGTATCCGGCGAGTTCGGGGATGGCACCGCTCTCGATGGCCTCGGTAACGATGGCATTGGGCCAGGCGGTGTTGATGCCGACCAGGCGGTCATCGATTCGCGCCAGCTCCCACGACCAGCGCAACTTGCGCTTCGGGTTGCGGGCAGGGGACAGCCAGGCTTCGAGGCCGGGATCGGCAAGCCCGGTCATGGCGCCGGGGTTGGCGCAGTGGGCGGTGATCTCGCTGCCGTCTTCGAAACGCATATCGGCCAGAAAGCGCTTGTATCGCTTGATCAGCGTCGCGCGCACCAGGGGATCGGGGAATCGCATCGCGCGACCATACGGGGCGCCGCCGCAACGCTCAACCGGCTTGGGTGCGGGCCATCTCTCCGCTATGCTGCGCTGCAAGAAGGAGAAACCCCATGCCCAACGATGTCGTCCCCCAGCCCACCGCCTGTGTGCTTATTATCGGCAATGAGATTTTGTCCGGGCGCACGGCGGACGTGAACCTCGTGCATATCGCGGGCAGGCTCACCGAATCCGGAATCAAGCTCGCCGAGGCACGCGTGATTCCCGATATCGAGGATGAGATCGTGGCGGCTGTGAACGCCTGCCGGGCGCGCTACGACTATGTCTTCACCACGGGCGGCATCGGCCCAACCCACGACGACATTACCGCCGAATGCATCGCCAAGGCGTTCGGCGTGGATCTGGTGCAGAATCCGCAGGCCCTGGCGATCCTCGAAGAGCAATATCGCGAGCGCAATATCGAACTCAACGATGCCCGCAAGCGCATGGCCAACACGCCCGCGGGCTCGGAACTGGTGCACAACAAGATTTCCGGCGCCCCGGGCTTTCGCACCGGCAACGTCTTCGTGCTTGCCGGCGTGCCGCAGATCATGCAGACGATGCTGGAGGCGGCGTTGGAGACGATCAGCGGCGGCACGCCGACACGCTCGCGCACCGTCGTCGCCTATCTCTCGGAAGGTGCGTTGGCCGGCCCGCTGAAAGCGCTGCAGGCCGACTATGCCGATATCGATATGGGCAGCTATCCCTTCTACCGCGTCGGCCGCTTCGGTTCGAACCTGGTCTTGCGCGGCGCCGACACCACAAGGCTGGAAGAGGCGGTGGACCGGCTGATGACGGTGATAGACGATCTCGGCGGCGAGCCGGTCCTCGAGGAGTAGCCCGCCGCCCTTGCCCGCTTGGTGGAATTGGTAGACACACGGGACTTAAAATCCCAGTGTGCGGTCCGGGAAGGCCATGCGGCGTAAGGGCTTACGGCCGGGCGCGGGCCGCGCGGCCCGGATGGGGCCCGGCGGCGGTAGTGGAATGGCCCTGGGCGGACGTGATGGAACTGGTAGACATACCAGACTTAAAATCTGGAGGCTTCAAGCCGTGCGGGTTCGAGTCCCGCCGTCCGCACCATCGTCTTCCGTTCGAGACTGACGACCGCAGAAATCCAATGTAATCTACTCGACATCAAACCTGACCATCAAAAAAGGTCGACCGACACGAAACGATTGGCTTCAAATTATATTCCCGTAATTGTCATTTTACGCTTTGCACCAATGTTTTCAAATGATAGATCAAAAATGATTCGTGTTCACCTCCGTATATGTGGTCCAATACTTAATTCATAATCAATCTATTCATGATATTATTCGGTATTGTTATGCATTTTCAAATAAATATTTCTCCGTATTAGTCTATCTTATGATGTGTTGATCTTTCATGCAGCCTGGCGAATCAGGCTCCCGAGTGGCAGGTCATGGTGACGTTCGGTTTCGCACGTCG
>CAZKTK010000379.1:0-3657 GCA_964555535.1 uncultured Rhodospirillaceae bacterium | reverse complement strand
AGCAGGATGGCCAGGGACAGGGGCACCCAGGTGAGGCCCGCGCGGCGCGTCAGGAATCCGGCCGCAATCAACACCAGCCAGACAAGCACCAGGATCAGCAGGTAGCGCGCTTCCGTGACGCCGTATTCGCCGACGCGCGCCCAGACTGCCACGGCGAGCAGGACGATCGGCACCAGCAGCAGCGCCGGAAAATGGCGGCAATAGAGCCGCAGCCACGGATTTCCCGTGTCGCGCCAGCGATAGGCGACGAGATGGGCGATGGCGCCCACCGCGGCAAAGCCGCACACCACCGAGGCCACATTGCCGCGGGGCAGATCCCAGGTGAACAGGATGAGCAGGCCATAGGCGTAGAGGATCGCCATATAGGCGCTGACCAGCGGCACCAACAATGTGCTGGCAAGAAAACGGATCCAGCGGGGACCGCCCTCCGGCGGCTCTTCGGCCAAGGCTTCCGGCGCCATGGCCAGGGTGATCCAGGGCCAGGCGAGACCATGCGCAATAAGCCAGATATCGCCGTAGAGCTCGCCGGGAACACTGAGCCCGAACAGAGTTTCGATACCGAAAAATACGGCGCTGACGCCGGCGCCGAGCAGGAGCGCACAAAGCAGGCCGAAAGCGGCTCCCAGCCAGGCCGCCCGATTGAACTCCCAGAAGCCATCGTCGACACCGCGGCGGCCAAGAAACGGCGCGGTCGTGACCAGCAGCACCAAGGCACCGCCTAGCATGGCCAGACGGATTACGTCGGCCTCGTCGCCCGATTGACGCGGGCCGCC
The DNA here is from genome assembly GCA_964555535.1 of uncultured Rhodospirillaceae bacterium. Lineage (GTDB taxonomy): Bacteria > Pseudomonadota > Alphaproteobacteria > UBA7887 > UBA7887 > UBA7887. The sequence goes on along the minus strand of CAZKTK010000379.1, from coordinate 2,884 downwards.
ATAGAAGACGATGACCGCCACCGCGGCCACGGCGAGCACCGCTAGGCCATGCTCGGCCGCACGCGGCCAGCGCCGATGCTCGGCGAACAGGCCGGCGGCTAGGCTGGCGAACAGGCCCAATACCAGACTTGCCATCCAGTGCGTCAGCAGGTCGCTGTCGATCCACCAGATATCGTGGATCTGAACCAGGCCGAGATAGACGAAGCCCGCGGCGCAGGCCATGGGCACGGGAAAGCGCCTGAGCGTGCGCGTGCCTTCATCGAGCAGCGACTGCCAAAGTGCTCCGTCTCTCGCCTGCCACATGGATCCACTCTCACTGCCAGGAAACCGGGCTTGAGTGCAGCCTAACACGCCATCCCGCAAAACCAGCGGTGGCGACAATGACCGGATCGTGATCGCGGTATCCGACGACTGTGGTATGGTGAGAAAAATTGCGACTCGAAAGGAACTAAGGGGGACAGAATGCGTGGACAAAAGTACATGAGGCTCTCCGCCGCCGCAGCCGCGGGCCTTGCACTGGCCATGCTGGCCGGACCGGCAAGCGCCGACGAAGGCTTTCGCCTGACACAGACCTGCGCCGGCTGCCACGGCACCAATGGTGCCTCACCCGGCGACACGATCCCGATCATCGGCGGCCAGAGCGCGGAATTCTTGGCCGAAGCCCTGCGTGACTATAAGAGCGGTAACCGCGGCTATTACGTCATGAAGATTATCGCCGCGGGCTATGACGACGATCAGATCGACGCCATCGCCACCTGGCTCTCCGAGCAGGAATGGGTATCGAGCGACACCGCCTACGATGCCGATCTGGCCGCCGCAGGCGCGACCATCGCTAAGGAAGTCTGCGACGCTTGCCACGGCAGAGGCGGCGTGGGCTCCGATAACGGGCCGCGCATGGCCGGCCAGGCGGCCGCCTATCTGGCCAATTCCGGCCTCGCCTACAAGACCGGCGAGCGCAACCATCCCATCGCCTTGGTCGCCGTCGGCGACATCGATGATGCCGACATCATCGCCGCGGCGCATTACTACGCCAGCCAGCGCTAGGGGGGGCAGCATCATGACCATTACCCGCAGACGTTTCCTGCACACGAGCGCCGTCGGCGCCAGTGCCATCGCTGCCTCCACCTTGCCCCTACCCGCTCTCGCCCAGGGCGAGATCATGCCCAAGACCGGCAAGCGCGTGGTGGTGATCGGCGGTGGCTGGGGCGGCAACACCGCCGCCAAGTACATCCGCATGCAAGACCCCGGCATCGAAGTGGTGCTGATCGAGCGCGAAGGTGCCTTCCGCTCCTGTCCCATCAGCAACTGGGTGATCGGCGGCCTCAAGAGCATGGCGGACATCACCGTCGGCTATGACGGCCTGGTCAACAATCACGGCGTCAAGCTGGTTACCGACACAGTGACCGGCATCGATACCGCCGCGCAGACGGTGACGGTCAGCGCCGGCAACATCGCCTATGACCGTCTCATCCTTTCGCCAGGGATCACGCTCCGCAGCGGCGAGATCGAGGGCTTGGCCGATGCCGCGCCGGGCACCTTCCCCGCCGCCTGGAAGGCCGGCGACGAGACCGTCATGCTGCGCAGCCAGCTGCAGGCCATGCCGGCCGGCGGCACGGTCGCGCTGTCGGTCCCGTTCGGGCCGTACCGCTGCCCCCCCGGGCCGTACGAGCGTATCTCGTTGATCGCGGACTATCTCAAAAACAACAAGCCCGGCTCGAAGATCGTGGTGTTCGATGCCAACAGCAAGATCGTATCCAAAGGCAAGCTGTTCAAAGCCGCCTGGGACGACTTCTATGGCGACATTATCGACTATCGCACGGACAACAATGTGGTCAGGGTCGACCCGTCGACACGCACCCTCTATAGCGATTTCGACGAAGTGACGGCCGATGTCGCCAACGTGATCCCGGCGCAACAGGCGAATACGCTCGCCTTCCAGGCCGGTCTGGTGCCGGACGATCGCCGCTGGGCACCGGTCAACGCCTGGGACTTCTCCTCCACCGTGGCGGAGAACGTGCACGTGGTGGGCGATTCCACCGACGGCACGACGGTCGGCAAGGTGCCGAAGTCCGGCTACATCGCCAACTCCATGGGCAAGGTCTGCGCTGCCGCCGTGGTGGCTCTGATGAACGGCCGCGAGACACCGCGCCCGAGCATGGCCAACACCTGCTACAGCCTGGTGAGCGCCGACGAGGGCATCTCGGTCAGTGCGGTCTACGACTTCAACGACGAGGAGAGCCGTATCCTGCCCGTCAAGGGCGCCAGCGGCCTCTCGCCCGAGCGCACCCCTCTGATCAAGCAGAATGCCGACGACTGGGCACGCTCGATCTGGAGCGACATGCTCGGCTGATCGCCCGACAATTCGAGAAGGGGGGAGCTTCGGCTCCCCCTTTTTTTATGCGTAGTGCCGCCCTTTTTTTATGCGTAGTGCCGCCCTTTCCAGCTGGCGCCCTTGCCACGCCAGGAATCTATGGCGGAGCTCCAGGTCATGGCCAGATAGAGCGTGCCGACGAGGGGCAGCGCCAAGGCCCAGAGCGGTGAATGGCCGTAAAAACGCAACATGGGTTGGTAGCTGAGCGCCATTGCCGCCAAGCCCGATGCGGCCGCCACCGCAGACCAAGACGGCAAGGCAAGCAGGGCGGCAAGTGGTGCCCAAAAGGCAAGCATCATTAACACCGTGCAAAGGCCGAGCAACGTCGGCGAATACCGCAGCTGGGTGTAGGCGGTGCGCGAGACCATGGCCCAGATCGGCGCCAGGCCGGCATAAACGCGGTGGCTGACCACGCCGTGGCCGAGCCCGATCCAGGTGCGCCGGCCGCTGCCCTTGATAGCCGCGGCAAGGGCGCAGTCGTCGATCAAGGCGCCCGACAGCGCCGCGAAGCCG
>CAZKTK010000378.1:0-3672 GCA_964555535.1 uncultured Rhodospirillaceae bacterium | reverse complement strand
ATCTATCTCTCCACTTTCACCGGCCGGCCGCCGGACGAGCCCAGCGTGCTCGGCGAAGCGCTCAACGAGTTGTTCATTCCGTTGTTGCAACAACAGTTCCCGGAGATTGTCGATTTCTGGCTGCCGCCGGAAGGCTGCAGCTATCGCATCGCCGTGGTCTCGATCCGCAAGGCCTATCCGGGCCACGCCAAGCGTATCATGATGGCGGTATGGTCATACTTGCGCCAATTCCTGTATACAAAACTGGTGATTGTCGTAGATGACGATATCGATGCGCGCGACTGGAGGGACGTGATGTGGGCCATGGCGACCCGCATGGACCCCGCGCGCGACACCACCCTGATCGAGGACACGCCCATCGACTATCTCGATTTCGCCAGTCCCGTGTCCGGTCTGGGCGGCAAAGCCGGCTTCGACGCCACCAACAAGATGGCACCCGAAAGCGACCGCGAATGGGGCCGCAAATTGCAGATGGCCGAGGACATCGTCGAAAAAGTCAGCAAGCGCTGGTCCGACTACGGCCTGACAGGGAGTGGGAAATCCATATGGCGATGAGCTTCCTACAACGCTTCCTTTGCGCCGCGCTGCTGGCCACCGTGTCGCTGGCCGGCGCGCGCGCCGACGATGTGGTCAACGGCCAGGGGCTGCTGTGGAAGGTGGAGCGCACAGGCGCGCCGGCGACTTACGTTTTCGGCACCATGCACAGCCCCGACCCCCGCATCGTGGCGCTGCCCAAGGCGGTGACGCGGGCGCTGGCCGAGGCCGACACGCTGGTGCTGGAGTTGCGCACCACGGGCAAGGACGGCGCTGCGGCGGCGCAGGCCCTGTTTCAGGCCATGCCGCTTGGCGACGGCCGAAAATTGCCCGATATCCTCGGCAAAGAGACATTCGACGCGGTCGCCGAGGCGCTGGAGGTGCTCGGCCTGCCGGTGGCGATTCTCGAAGGCATCAAGCCCTGGGGCGCGTATCTGCTGTTGATGGCGCCGCGTCCGCCGAAAGGCGGTGAGGGCGAGAGCGAAGGCGGTCCCGTGCAGGTGCTCGACCAGGTGCTGGAGGCGAACGCGCTCGACCAGGGCATGACCGTGGCCGTGCTGGAAACCGTGCAGGACCAGATCGCCGTCTTCTCCGACATGGCGGAAGCGGACATGGTGGAACTGGTGCGCCAGATTGTTGCCGATGCGGAGACGGAAGGGGTCGATGCCTATGTCGGCGCCTATTTCGAATCCGTTACCGAGCGCTATCTGGCAGGCGACATCGCCGGCATCCTCGCCTTGTCGCGCGAGCAGTTGCCGAGCAGCGACGAGGATCTCAACGCGCGACTGATGCAACGGCTTATCGACGACCGCAACCGACGCTTCGCGACGCGCTTGAAAGACACCCTGCCCGCGGGCGGTGCCTTCGTCGCTGTCGGCGCGCTGCATTTGCCGGGAGAGGCCGGATTGATCGCCCTCCTGCGCGCGGACGGCTATCGCATAAGCCTCGTGGAGGGGCCGAGATGAGGAGTTTGCGGGCATGGTTCGGGCTGCTGGCGGCAGCCGCGCTTGCGGTGTGTGGTCCCGCGGCCGTCGCCGACGATGTCGACGCCTACGACCAGGGCCTGCTCTGGCGGGTGACGGCACCGGGCAAGCACGACAATTACGTCTTCGGCACCTTCCACAGCGCCGATCCGCGCATTTTGGCGGTGATCGAGCCGGTGAAGAACGCGCTGTTGTCGTGCGACGTGGCGGCCTTTGAGCTCGAGATGAACAAATACACCGAGGCCCGCGCTTTCATGGAGATGGTGACACAGTTCCTGTCGCAATCCCCGCGCACGAGCAGTCTCGAGGACGATATCGGCAGCGAGCGCTTCGCCGCCCTGCGCCGCGCCTTGCCGGTGAATCAGATCCCGACCTCGACGCTGCAGGGCATGGCGCCCTGGCAGGCCTATCTCGCGGTCTCGGGCAGCCACACCAAGCCCGAGGCCGTCGACGAAGACGCCACGGTGCTCGATGTCGCCTTGCAGAACCTGGCGCGCGAGGCCGGCTTGCGCGTGCTGCCGCTGGAAAAAGTAGAGGAACAGGCAGGCCTGTTCGCCAGCTCCGACCCTGAGATCGAGCGCCTGTTGCTTCTGGATTTCATCGACCAGAGCGAGGCAGAAGGCGGGCTGCGCCCGGTGCTTGACGCACGCTACGAAGAGGCCGTGGCGCATTACGTCGGCCAAGACATCACGCCGATCATGCGCGACCAATATCCCACCGGCGACCGCAAGCAGCGGCGCTATGTGCACAAGCTGATGAAGCGCATGCTCGCGCGCCGCAATGCCCGCATGGTCGAGCGCGCCGCGCCTCTGCTCGACGCCGCACCCACCTTCATCGCCATTGGCGCCGCCCATTTGCCGGGGCGAACGGGCATGCTGAATTTCTTCGCCGACCGCGGTTTCACGGTGAGCCGCGTCGATATGGAGATTCCGCCGCCGCCCGCAGAAGAGCCCACACAAGACTGAGCTCTCGGCAACGGGGCCGCCGCAGCTTATAAAGGGGGCCGGTACACAAGCGGCAGGCAGACATGAGCGACAATACCGATCTCGATCTTCTCTCCGACCTCATCGCACGGGCCAAGGCGGCCGGCGCCGACGAGGCCGATGCCATGATCGTACGCTCCGCCTCCCAGGATGCGACCTGGCGCATGGGCCGCAACGAGGGCGTGGAGCGCTCGGAAGCGAACGATCTCGGCCTGCGGGTACTCATCGGCAAGCGCCAGGCGGTGGTCTCGACGACGGATCTCGGCAAGGCTGCGCTGTCGGAGATCGTCGAGCGCGCGGTGGCCATGGCAAAGGCCGTGCCCGAGGATCCCCATTGCGGCCTGCCCGACAGCGACCGCCTGGCAACCACGATCGCCGATCTCGACCTTACCGACGATGCCGAACCCAGCTCCGACGACCTGCTTGCCTGGGCCGAGGAGGCCGAGGATGCCGCGCGCGCGGTAGATGGAGTCACGAATTCGGAAGGGGCCGAGGCGGGTTGGTACAAAGGACACATGGCGCTCGCCGCCTCCAACGGTTTCGCCGGCACCTATGGCAGCACACGGTTCGGTATCTCGGTCTCGGTGGTCGCCGGCAGCGGCACGGGCATGGAGCGCGACTACGAATACCTCTCCACCCGCCACCAGTCCGACCTGGAAGCGCCGGGCGACATCGGCAGACGCGCGGCGGAGCGCGCGGTCAAGCGGCTCGATCCGCGCAAGCAGAAAAGCGCCCAGGTGCCGGTGGTCTTCGACCCGCGCGTCTCGGGCGGGTTCCTGCGTCTCCTGGCGGGCGTCGTCTCGGGCAATGCCATCGCCCGCGGCACCAGCTTCCTGCAGGAAAAGCTCGGCGAGCAGGTCTTCGCGCCGGGCATCAGCGTTATCGACGATCCCCTGCGCCCACGCGGGCTGTCGTCGCGGCCCTTCGACGGCGAAGGCGTGGCCGGTGAGAAACGCGCCCTGATCGACGACGGCCGCCTGACCACGTGGCTGATGGATTCCCGCTCCGCCCGCCAGCTCGGCCTGCAGACCACCGGGCATGCAACGCGCAGCACCGGCAGCCCACCCTCGCCGGCGCCGAGCAACCTGTCGCTATCGCCCGGCAGCCTCACGCCCGAGGCCTTGATCGGCGAGATCGACGGCGGGCTTTACGTCACCGAGATGATGGGCATG
>CAZKTK010000377.1:0-3681 GCA_964555535.1 uncultured Rhodospirillaceae bacterium | reverse complement strand
ACAAACGGGAATCCCAATTGCGATTCCCTCAAATTGTGAAACGCTCTAAGCGGCAAACCACCTTTTGGCATCCCGACGGCCGGAGAAGACCAACGCCCCCAAAGGTGAGGTGAGAGACCACAGAACCACTGCGCTGGACTCTATGAAACCGCCCAGCTCGACCATCAACAGGAATGGCAAGAACAGGGCGAACAACAGCTGAGAAAAGCGGAAAACCCTGTAGCGCCGTATCCAGCCGAACACCATCGTGCTGAGAAACGAGACGACGGCGTAGGACCAGGGGATCGCGGCAGCCCCGTATTCGCCGAAAGCCGCGTAGATACCGCCCCAGACGACGCTCAGGCTAGCCATGGTCAGGGTGGATATGACCAGCAGGGTCTTCTGCAGACGCTCCTCGGCCGAGTCGCCCGCATCAGCCCCGATGCGCCCGACCGCAGCCATCAAACGGCCGCCAGGTGACTTGGATACCGCTGCCTCGTTCATGGAACGCCCACGGCCGCTTTAACGGCCTGGCTTCACCGCGACCGTCTCGATCAGGCTGACGCGATCCTCGTCGAGATTGCGATGCAAATTGTAGGCCTTGATGCTGATGTCATCGCCCACCAGCATGTACACCCCCAATACCGGCAAGTTCGGCTTACCCGTGGGCTTTTAAACCTGCGCGAAGGCCTTTTGTGCCAGATCGGTCTTGTCATTCCAGACAGCGACATCGAATCCTGCGGATGTCATGATTTCGCGAAAGGCGTCCGGCGGCACCAGAAAACTCATGGAACTGTCCTGTGCCCACGGCACCGGGAAATGCGGCGGCGTATTCCTGTTGCCGCACACCTCGTACAGTATGGCCCGGCAACCGGGCTTGAGAACCCGATGGATCTCCTTCAGCCACAACAGCTTGTCATCGATGTTCATGTTCATCTGGAGAGACCAGACACCATCGAAGGACCCGTCATCGAACGGCAGTGCCAGCGCGCTGGCTGCACGGAATGCGACCCGATCCTGCATGTCGAGCAGTTGGGTCAAACGCTGCGCGGTATCGATATAGGCGTCACTCAAGTCTATGCCGGTCACGCGACACCCTGTTTCATGGGACAGACGACGCGTGGAGCCCCCGATACCGCAGCCCACATCCAGGATATGCATATCGGGCGTAAAGTCGGCAAGCGCGATCAGTTCCTTGGTGGCGGCATCACCGCGGATATGGAATTCATCGACAGGCTGAAGGTCATCCAGCGTGACCTTCGACGGGTCTATGCCGAGTTCGTTAAGCCCGCCGATAATCCTATTATACAAATCATTTGGTGAGTAATACTCGTGAATATGCTCGACATCTTCACCCATGGCGAATCCTTACCTCTGCACGATATCAGTTTTGGTCATCCTCGCCGTCGCGCTGGCGGCGTATCAGCACCGGCGCCGGACTGGAGAGCACCAGGCGAACCAGTTCGGACTGCTTGTTGGTCTCGGTCTTGCGAAATACCTGGTTGAGTTGGTTGCGCAGGGTGTTCTTGCTGACGCCGAAAGTCTCCGCTGCCTCGTCAAGCGCCATGCCTTCGACCAGGGCCACCAGCAGGCGCGCCTCAGCCGGTGTCAGATCGAACAGCCGCACCAGCGCCTCCGACGGAATGCCAGATGGTCCGCCGATCGCCGTTTCCGTCACGAACAGGGCCGCGACCTCGAATACCGTATCTGCACGGCGGCGTGCATGAACCGGCAAAGCAACGATTTGCCAGGGCGTCTCGAGCGAGGGGCGCTCTAGCCGCAGCACACCGACAGGAGTGGCCGGCGCGTCCACATCCGCTGTCGCCACCTGGCTCACCATTTCACGCAGGCGCTCGCTGTCATGGGGCGATGCTGCCGCCAGGCCCACCGCATCCGCCCGCAGCCCGTCGGTCAGCGCAAGAAACTCCTCGGCCATGCGATTGACCTGGAGAATCCGCGCTTCGGCATTGACCAAAATGATCCCCATAGGCAGGGAATCGAGCACGATATTGGTCGCCTGACCCCGCACCTGACCGCCGACCAGCGCCCGATGCAGTCGCATGGCACGCAAGACATGCCCGACCACATCGTCAAGCGTGGCCTTGCCGGCAGCGCTGCGATGCCCGGCCTTGCGACGGAGGACCAGTTCGCCGAGGTTGTCGTCCTTGCCGCGGCCATGGCCCAACAGGAAACCGGTGTCGGCGCCCTCGTCAGTCGGCTTGGGCTCGCCCTCGAAGGCCATCTCCCCGAGCCTTGAGGTGGCCGCGGGCAGTTCGTAGCCCACACCCTCCGCATCCGTGCCCCGCAGCAGGAGTTCGAAGCCGTAGCCATCGAGAATTTCGCCCAACGTGCTGAGGAAGCGCGGTGACGACTCCGCGGCCGTCACGGCATCGAACACGGCGCCCAGGCAGGCCGAAAACTGCGCGGCGCGATCGGGACGCGCCATGCTATCCGCCTCCGTCGCTCCTTGCGGCCCGCGCCTCTAGGCTTCGGCTCCGGACGCTGGCGATAGGCCTCCCAACGGTCGCGGCCACCGCGATTGTCGAGAATGTTGACCAATGCAGACACCGGCCGCCGGTCGAAGGCGCTGTCAATGCCCTCCTGCAGGATGCCACTGGCCTGATCGAAGCTCAGCGGGTCGCGATAGGCGCGCGCGCTGACCATGCCGACGAAAGCATTGGCGACGGCCACGATACGGGCGCCCTGCACGATATCCTCACCGGAAATGCCTTTCTGACCGCTGCCGTCCCAACGCTCCTGGGCCTCGCGAATGGTGCGCACGACCGGACCGTCGAACTCGACTTGCTCCAGAAGGTCGGCGCTGCTCTGCACGCTCTGGCGCAAGATCTCGCGCTCCTCCTCGCTCAAATCGTCGGTTTTGGTAAGCAGCTCACGCGGCACCAACACTTTGCCCAGATTGATCAGGCTGGCAGCGATATCGGCGGTATCCGCTTCGATGCGCGAAAGATCCATCTCTTCGGCTATGGCCCGCGAGACTTCCGCGACACGCGCGGAATGGTTGGCCGAGAAGGGATCGCGCCGATCGACAACCGCCATCAGCGTCTGCACGAGCTGGCGCAGGATGCGCTCCCGGCGATCGCGCTCGGCGCTGACCCCTGTAAGATCGTCGAGCAGGACCAGCGCACCCGCCGGCCGCAGGGCGGTGGCGGGAATCGGCAAATGACTGGAGCGCAGGATGCGAAGATCTGCCTCGCTATCACCCTCGATCCGCTGCACGTCATCCTCGGATTCCTGATTGTCGATGACCCGGTCGTTGATGCGCTGGTAGTTGCGCGCCCGCGCCGCGCCCATGACACCGGACATGAGCTTGCCCATCATGTCACGCGGATGCATCTCGACATCCTTGCTCGCCGCCATGTTGGCGAAGGTATAGCGACCGCTGGAATCGACCGCGAAGATCGGGTTGGGCAGGTTGTCGGTCACCACGCGCAGGAATTTCGTCACATTGGTGAACAGTTCCGCGCTGATGCGATATTTCTCGGCCGCCTCGGCCTCGCGCACCGAGGTGGAGTAGAACCAGACAATGACCATGGCGGCAGCAAGAGCACCGATGATGGCGACGAAGATGGTCAGCGTCCAGGCAGAGCGGGTCTGGATTTCAGTCAGCGCCGCTGCGGTCGGCACAGTGCGCACCAGATACCATGGCGCCCGAGCCAGCTTGCGGCCCGTCGTCAACACCTC
>CAZKTK010000376.1:0-3687 GCA_964555535.1 uncultured Rhodospirillaceae bacterium | reverse complement strand
GGCTTGATACGGCTCAGTCGTTCGGCGAGAAAGCCCATGCGGCAGGGTCCTTGGCAAGCATTCCTGGAAAAGAGGCGCCAAGCTACGCTGCAAGGCAAATGCGCGCAAGCTTGCCTTGCCGCTGCGCCGTCATAACAGCATACTCCGCCGCGCTGAACGGAGGATGCTATGAAGCTTGCCGAATTTGAAATCAATGACGCCATGGGGCGCCTGGGGACCGAAAGCGCTTTCGAAGTGCTGGCGCGCGCAACAGAGATCGCGCGGGCGGGCCACGAGGTCATCAATCTCGGCATCGGCCAGCCCGATTTCCGCACCCCGGATCACGTCGTGGAGGCCGCCAAGAAGGCGCTCGACGACGGCCATCACGGCTACACCCCGGGCAATGGAATCCTGCCCTTGCGCGAGGCGGTGGCGGCGGACATCGCGACTCATCGCGGGGCGACCGTCGATCCCGACCAGGTGGTCATCGTGCCCGGCGGCAAGGTGACCATGTGGTACGCCATCCTGCTGTTCGGCGGCGCGGGCACGGAGATCATGTATCCCAATCCCGGCTTCCCCATCTACGAATCGGTCATCCGCTATTCCGGCGCCAAGCCGGTGCCGATCGCCTTGCGCGAAGAGAACGGCTTTGCCTTCGACGCTGACGAAGTGCTGGGTCAAATCACGCCGGCGACGCGGCTGATCATCATCAACAGCCCGGCCAACCCCACCGGCGGCGTGGTACCGCGGGAGCAGTTCGACAAGCTCGTCGCCGGCCTCGAAGCGCATCCCCACGTCACCGTGATGTCCGACGAAATCTATGCCCGCCTGCTCTATGACGGCACAGAGTTCGTTTCCATGCTGGGCTATGAATCCCTGCGCGATCGGCTGATCGTCCTCGACGGCTGGAGCAAGACCTACGCCATGACAGGCTGGCGCATCGGCTACGGCGTATGGCCGAAGCCGCTGGTCGACCTGGTGACCCGGCTCAACATCAACTCCGTCAGCTGCACCAACGCCGCCACCCAATGGGCCGCAAAGGCCGCGTTGGAAGGGCCGCAGGATTCGGTGGAGGAGATGCGCACCGCCTTCGATGCGCGCCGCAAGGCGATCGTCGATTGGACCAACCAGGTTCCGGGCATGAGTTCGATCCTGCCGACCGGCGCCTTCTACACCATGCCCAACATCTCGGGCACAGGCGTCAGCGCAAAGGCCATGGAAGGCTTCCTGCTGGAGAAACTGCACATCGCCGCAATCGCCGGCACCAGCTTCGGCGCCTATGGCGAAGGCTATATCCGCTTTTCCTATGCCAACTCGATCGAGAACATCGAAAAGGCACTCACGCGCATTCGCGACTACGCCGAAAGCGAGGGTTGGGCGTCGTTGGCCGGGTAAGCGGGCAACACCGATGCCACCAGCGGCATGCCGTCGCCGAGCAGCGTCCATTCCGCATCGTTGCTGACACGCCAGACCTCACCGTTGTCGGTGCCGACGATGACGCCGCCAGGCGCGTCGGGATCGGGCGCGAGGCCGTGGAAATTGGCGCGGGACGGCGAATGGGCCGCATCGCAGAGTGAGCGCCAGGTTTCGCAGCCGTCTTCGGAGCGGAACAGCATGGCCTCCGCCCCCTGCGGATCCTGGCATTTCGAGAAAGCCGACGGTGCGCTGCCCACCGTCACGCCGTGAGGCGGACGCGGGTCAACGCAGAGGGGGCGTGAGTAGCGCGGCTCGATGCCGACCCAGACATAGCGCCAGGTGGCGCCGTAGTCGTCGGAGCGGAACATGCCGGCATTGCCTTCGATGCGCTCCGCCTCGCCGTCGAAACGCCCATAGCCGGTCGAGGTGTAGAGCACGCCGGGCCGCGCCGGGTCCGCGATCATCATGTGCAGATCGGGATTGTCACCCGGCAACACCGCATTCCAGGTCTCGCCGCCATCGTCCGATGCCATGATGCCGCCGACCTCGACACCGAGCCGGATACGCCGCGGGTCGTCCCGGTCGATCACCAGCGCCCGCGCCCGGGCCTTTGCCGGCGGCGTGACCGGCAGGCACCAGGCGTCGGCGCCGTCGATTTGCATCAGCGACTCGATTTCCCGCCAGCTCTCGCCACCATCGCGGCTGCGGAACAGCCCGGCGGGCTGGGTGGCGAGATAGAGGCTGCCGTCGCCAGCGTCGCGTATCTGCCAGATCTGACGATTTTCGAGGCCACGCCGCGACCAATTTGCGCCATTGTCGTCGGAGACAAAAAGCCCCGCATCCGTGCCCGCGAAGATGCGCCCCGAGACACGAACGAGATCGCGCACGCAGCGACTTTCCAAGCGCTGGCGCACGGTGCCGTTCGCCACCTCGAACACCCCGCCATCGGTCCCTGCCAGAAGTGTCATAGCCTATCTCCTTATCTACCCAGCGCATCCCCGATGGCAATCGCGTTGGCGCGGTTGCCATCCATGCCGGCGCGATGAAAATGGGCCGCGAAAGGCCGCGCCTCGTCGGCAATGCGGATATGGGTATGAAACGGCCCGCTCCTGGCAACGGTCTCGGGCATGGCATCGCGAGCATAGTCGCTGACTTCGACGACATCGAGCCGGCCCTTGACGTGCAGCACCAGAAGGCGCGTGTCGGTTAGTCCGACAACATACCGCTTCGGCAACAGCATCAGCGCGTCGATACCGGGCAGAATGCCCATGGCAAGCAAGACCAGGACCAGCAATGGATTCGGGTGCCTGACGCCAGAGGCATAGAATTCCAAGGTCTCGCCCGGACGCAGGTGCGGCTCCAACGCCGCAAGCACCGACTCCGTCCTGTAGCGTGCCATCATGGCTTCTTCTCCAATCGATACTGCAGCCGCCGGGTTGCATAGCACGGCCGGTCCAAAGCCACGGATGGGTACGCCGCCCGTTGTCAAGCCCGCGGAAGACGAGGCTGAGCGCCTTGCAGACGATTGCTGACTTGCCGCAAGCCTGGTTAAGGTTATCTCAAGAATAGCACTGGAAATCGGATATAAACATGGTCGAGCGTGTATTGATTGTAGACGACAGTCGCGTAGCGCGCATGATTGTCCGCAGATTCGTGGCCGCCATCATGCCCGAGCTTAAGATAGTCGAAGCCGGTGACGCGAGCGAGGCGTTGCAGGTTTCGGAGGAATATACGTTCGACTATGCACTCCTTGATTTCAACATGCCCGGCGACGACGGCTTGACCCTTGCCAGCTCCCTTATGCAACACCAGCCCGACCTGCGCGTCGCCTTGCTCACGGCAAACGTGCAAGCACCCGTGCGCGAGCGCGCCGCGGAAATCGGCGTCGATTTCATCGGCAAGCCGCCGACGGAAGACAAAATCAGATCATTCCTAGTGACGCCCTCATGACGGATGCCAGCCAAATGGATGCACTCGGCATGGATGCCATTGCCGAACTCATGAACATGGCCATGGGTCAGGCGGCGGCAGCACTGAACGAGCTTGTCCACGAGGAAATCGCCTTGTCCGTGCCGTCGGTGCGCTTCGTGCCCGCATCCGAGTTCAGCGCCACCATCGCCCATGCCGTCAAGGAACCGGTAGCGGTTGTCGACCAGCACATCGAGGGCCCGTTTGCCGGCGACGTTCTATTGATCTTCCCAGAAGCGAAATCCCTCGAACTGGTGCGCTCCCTGCTCGGCGATCAAATCACGTTGGAGGAGCTGACGGAACTCGAACAGGATGCGCTGGTGG
>CAZKTK010000375.1:0-3705 GCA_964555535.1 uncultured Rhodospirillaceae bacterium | reverse complement strand
GAGCCCATCCCCTCCGGCGCCTCGTATTTCTGTTCGACGTAATATACTTCCATCTCGTGGCCGTCCGGATCGCGGAAGCGATAGCATATGCCGTGGCCGAAATCGCCGATTGACCAGCCGATACCGAGCCCCGCGGCCTCGATCGCCGCAGCGCGCCGCTCCAGCGCTTGCGGGCTGATGGTGCGCCAGGCGATGTGGCCGAGGCCGGGGGCCGCCGATTCCGTGAGCTTCAGCGTGGTGGCCGCATAGTCGCCGTAACCGCGGAGATAGATCGACTGGCCCTCACCATGGACCTTCGCCATGCCGAGGATATCGCAAAAGAACCATTCGCTCTCGTTGGGTTTCGGTGTCAGCAGTTCGACGTGACCGAGATGGGCGATGTCGCGAAGCGGTTCCATGTTCAGGATCCTTATCGTGGCAGGTAGTGCGGAAGCACCGACCAACGCTCGTGCGCGGCACCGTTGTGCATGAGGGCTTCCACCTGCGACGCATCGTGGCCGGCCTCGCGCAGCACGGCAACGGTGTCCGCGCCGGGGGCGGGCGCCGGATACAGTGTGCTGATCGCCGATTTCTCCGGTCTGATCCACGTCGGCAGCGGCACGGTCGTGCGATAGCCGCAAGGGTGCGGGCCGCGGCGCAGGCGCAGGGAGCCGCTTTGCAGCCAATTCGATGCGGCATCCTCGCCATCATCGGTTCGCTCGGCACGGATCTCCGTCAGCGTTGTCACAGCAACGGCGCTGGCGCCGGGGATGTCCGCCAAGGCCTCTTGCAGGCCGGAGAGGGTCATCTGCCGCATATCGCCGATCCGCTCCTTGAGCGTATCGCCATCGCCCGGCCGGTTGCCGACGAAAGCCCAGCCATCGGCGAGTTCGACCAGACCCTGGTCGGGGCCGTCGTCGCGCGCGCTCTGACCGCTCGTCTCGGCGCCGGGCTGGTAGGTATCCGTTGCCACCATGAAGGGGAATTGCACCATCTGCGTGCCCATGGCGAGCGAGGTTCTGACGTGGCTGCCGCCCTTGCCGCGCTCGCGCGCAAGCAGCGCCTGGGCGATGCCGAGGGCAGCGGAGAAGCCGGTGATGTAGTCGACGCAGGAGGCGATGCCATGGAGCAGCGGCATTTCCTTCGAGCCATAGCGCACGGTGATGCCCGAGGCCGATTGCAGCACCGGGTCGAAGGCGGGATCGTCCTTGTAGGTGCCGCCCTGCGAGCCGCCCCAGGCGCTGATCTGGCAGGAGACGATATCGGGGTTGAGGGCACTCAGTTGATCGTGGGCGATACCGAGGGATCGTGCGGAGCGGTCGAGAAAATTATGCAACACCACATCCGCTTCGCGCACCAGTTTGCCCAGCACCTCGCGGCCTGCCTCGCTTTTCAGGTCGAGCACGATGGCGCGCTTGCCCTGATTGACGTCGATGCCGAACCACATCGTGGAGAAGGGGCCTGACAGGGGCGCCGGCGGGTCGATGCGGATGACATCGGCACCGTGCTCCGCCAGCGTGCGGCCCGTTGCCGGGCCGGCGATGATATTGGAGAGATCGAGCACCTTGACGCCTTGCAGCATGCCGGCAGTGGCGTCACCTCTGCCTCCGCTGACCTCGCCCTTCGGTTCAGGCCAAGCTTCATCTGCCTGTGAGGCCGGCGATAGCTCCGGTGAACACGTGCCCTTGCCCTCGATGGATATGAAGCGTCCGGCTTGGCGTGCGCCATCGAGATCGGCGGTCACGCCGGCGGCATGCAGGGTTTCGTCGGCCAACCATTCGGCGCTGGTCTGAACCACGGTGACGGGCACATTGGCGGCGCGCAGCAGCGTTTCCCACTCGGCAGCCGGTTTGGTTTGGACGGCATCCTCGATCCAGCCGATCAGGCGTTTGCGCCATGCTGGGGTCAAGGTGCCGGCTTGGAGGAAGTTGTTGCCTTGCGCGCTCTCCGAGAACGGGCTGCCGGCGACCATGCCGTTTGAAATCGCCTTGTCGAGTACGCCCACAACCTGCAGGAAGGTCCGGGTCTGATAGACATGATCCGCGGCACAGACGAAAATCTTGCGCCCATCAGCGCACGTATAATTGCGCAGGCCCGGCGAACCGTGACTGCCGACATAGGCTGTAAGCTGGGTAACTTGGTCCGGCGTCATGTGGCCACGCAAGTCGCGCAGGGCAGGAAAGATGCTGTGCAACACGTCGTTGTCGATGGCCGGCAAATTGTAGCGCGAGGGCTGGCCCTCCACCTCGGCGATAAGGAGCGCCATGGCAGCCATCACCGCATCTGCCAACGGCACCTCGATGAATTGTCCCTGGCCCGAGCGTTCGCGGTAATAGAGCGCCATGGAGGCGGATACCGCGCCGAGAATGCCGCCATAGGCAGACGCCATGGGGATGGCCGAATAGATCGGCTCGCCACCCAGCACAGACCCGGCCGGGCTGATATTGGTATAGACGCCTAGCGCAGCATTGATCGTGCCTTCCCAGGCGGGCAGCTCACGCTTCGGGTCGCCCGCGGCGAAGCCCGGCAGCGAGATGTAGATGCGCCCGTCGCTAGCCAATGCGGCATGATCGAGGCCGAGCTTGGCAACGGCGCCCGATCGCATGTTCTCGATTATCAGATCGGCTTTCAGTGCCGCGCTCTTGCAGCGGGCATTGTCGGCATCGTCCTTGAGGTCCAGAGTCCACAGCCTTTTGCCCCGGTCGAGCAGGGCATCGAACGGCTTGGCGTCGCGCCCGGGCTTGACTATCTCCAAGACGTCGGCGCCCTGGTCGGCCAGCAGCATGCTGGCGAGCCGCCCCGCCCAGCCGCTGCCGAGGTTGGCGACACGGATCCCCGCAAGCGGTGCCTCAGGCATTGCCGCTCTCCGTCACAGGCCGCAGGCGGGCAGGTACGAACTTGTGAAACGGCGTGCCGGCGAAGGCATCCCGGTCCTCGCTTGCGGTTAGTTCGTTCGGCGGGGCTCCCGTCACCCGGTCGATGCCGGCAGCATCAGGGTAGGAAAGGCCGAGCCCATTGGGCAGCGAGATATGACCCGGGCGCATGCGCTCGTCGCAACGTACCATCACGGTCAGTGCGCCACGTTTGGTGGAAAGCTCGGCACTGCCGCCATCGACAAGACCTATCTCCGCTGCGTTGGCAGGGTTGACCGCCAGTGCTGTCGCGTCATTGCGCTTGAGCCAACCGGGGTCGCGGATATTGGTCATGGCGGTATAGTCGCGCCGCTCGCCCGCCTCGAGCACCAGCGGGAATTCGTCGCGCTGGCCCGGCAGGGTGTCCTCGCTCAAGCTCGTCAGTTCCTCGATCATCTCGGGCAGCCAAAGGTTCGCCTTGCCGCGCAGACGGCGCAGGCTTTCTTCCGGCTCGTCGCTGCTGAAGATGAAACCGGAGGGGCTATCGAGCGCGGCCTGGAACAACGCTTCGCCCGCCGCCGGGCCGTCGAAGCCCGCGCGAGCTACGGAGTCGGGATATTTGCGGGCGCAGAGCTGGGCTGACAGCCACAGTCCCACAGCATTGCCGGCTCCATCGCCAAGGGTCGGGCCAAGCGTTCGTTGCAAAGCGTGAATGGGAAAGGTGGCAATGCGCGGATTGCTCTTCATGGCGGCGAAGAAGGCGGCGGCAAAGCCGTCGCGGTCCGTGCAGGCAATCTCCTTGAGCTCATCGAGGTCGCCATCCTCGAAGGCGTCGCAGTCGATCTCTGCCCTGTCGGCGGCGATGCCTGCGCCG
>CAZKTK010000374.1:0-3711 GCA_964555535.1 uncultured Rhodospirillaceae bacterium | reverse complement strand
CCTACGACGACGCGCTCGAGATCTATCAGGCGGCGTTCTGAGCACGCCCCGGGACGTGCTGACCGCGCTGGCCGCGGCGCGGTTGGTGCCGGTTCTGCGCCTGTCTACGGCCGAGGCGACGGCACAGGCTGTCGATTGGCTGGCAGAGGCCGGCTTGACGGTGTTCGAGATCACACTGACGGTGCCGGGCGCCATCGGTCTGATCGAGCAGCTTGCCAACCGTGGCAATGCGCTGGTGGGCGCGGGAACCGTGATGAACGCGGATGAGGCTGAGTGCTGCCTCGATGCCGGCGCGCGGTTTTTGGTTTCGCCTTGCGTCGTGCCTGAATTGCCCGCGCTGTGTCATGCCCGCGGCGCGGCATGCCTGTTGGGTGCGTTGACACCGAGCGAGGTCAAGGCCGCGGTTGATGCGGGGGCGGATGCGGTGAAGATCTTCCCGGCGTCCACCGTCGGCCTGTCCCATTTCAAGGCTCTCCGCTCTGTCTTTCCGTCTGTCGAGATGGTGCCGACCGGCGGCATCGGCGCGGGCGATATCGCGGATTGGCTGGCGGCCGGCGCGGCCTTCGTCGGGGTCGGCGGCAAGCTGACGGCAGGCGGGCGCGAGGACATGATTGCGGCTGCGCGCGATCTGCAAAAGGCGCTGGCATGAGCGGGAAGGCGGCCATCGTCTGCCTTGGCGAGCCCATGGCCGAGTTCAGCCAGCTCCCCGATGGTCCGCCGGGGCATTATCTGGCTGGCCATGGCGGCGACACCTCCAATTGCGCCATAGCCGCCGCGCGACAGGGGGCAGCGGTCGGCTATGTCACGGTGCTGGGCGCGGATCGTTTCGGCGACTCCTTCGTCGACCTGTGGCGGCGCGAAGGTGTGGACAATAGCGGCGTCGGGCGCGATGAGGCCGCGCACACGGCGGTCTACTTCATCGATCACGGCCCGGATGGGCATCGTTTCAGCTATTTGCGCGCAGGCTCGGCGGCGAGCCGGATGCGGCCGGAGGATTTGCCGAAAGGCCTGATTGCCGAGGCGCAAGTCCTGCATGTCTCCGGCATCAGCCAGGCGATCAGCGCCAGCGCCAGCGATACCGTCTTTCGCGCCATCGAAATTGCGCGCGCCAATGGTACGAAGGTTTCCTACGATCCCAACCTGCGGCTCTCGCTATGGCCGCTGGCGCGTGCCCGTGCCGTGATCCATGCCGGTCTTGCGGGCGCGGACTACGTGCTGACCAATCTCGAAGAGGGCCGCCAGCTCACAGGCGCCACGTCGGCCGAGGCCGTGGCCGAGCACTATTTGGGATTGGAGGTGGGTACTGTCGTGGTGAAAATGGGCGCCGACGGTGCCTTGCTCGCGAGCGGCGCGGAGCGACACCGGATGCCGGGGCATGCCGTCGCCGCGATCGATGCGTCCGGCGCTGGCGATACGTTCGATGGCGCCTTTCTTGCCGAGATCGTGCGCGGTGCCGACAATCAGGCCGCTGCGACTTACGCCAATGCCGCCGCCGCGCTATCCACCACGGGATACGGGGCGGTCGCTCCAATTCCCCGCCGTGCCGATGTCGAAGCCCTGTTGAAACGGAGATCCGCCGATGATGCTGCCTAATGCGGTGCGTAAGAAGCTCGATAACGATGAGCCGACAATAGGAACGCACTTCCTGTTCAACGACCCGGATATTCCCGAGGTCATCGGCGACACGGGGCTGTTCGATTACGGTGAGTTCGCGGCCGAATATTCCTCGTTCGATATGCAGTCCCTTTATCACATGGCGCGGGCCGGGCAGTGTGCGAACCTGCCCCTGATGATCAAGCTCGACCAGGAGGGGCAGGGGTTCTGGGCACAAGCCGCGCTCGGTGCAGGCTTTCAGGCTGTTCTGTTCACCGATGTGCGCACCGCGGACGACGTTGCCGAGTGCCACCGCTTCATCCGTGCCGACACACCTGAGATCGGCGGCCATATGGGCCTCAAGCTGCGCCGTCCGGCCCTGTCCACCTATCAACCCGATGGCTATCTCGATGAGCTTGCCGCGGTGCTGTTCCTGATCATGATCGAAAAGGACGTGGCCGTGCGGAACATCGACGAGGTGCTGGCGGCGGCGCGCGAGAAAGGGGTCGATATGACCCAGTGGGGCCCGGCGGATTTCGGCTTGTCGCGGGGGCAGCCCGGTCTCATGGGAACGCCGGAAATCCAGCCTTTCGAGGAGCTGGTGATCGCTAAGTCGCTCGAGTATGGCGTCGCGCCACGTATCGAAATCGGTGCGGCCGAGCAGGCAAAGCGTTATATTGATCTGGGGGTGCGGCACTTCTGCATCGGATGGGACCGTTTTCTGTACCAGACGGCATTGCGCAAGATCGGTGAGGACATGCGCAAGCTGGTCGAAACTTTGTGAGCAGAGCTATGACACCTGAACTACCCGGAGATACCGAATTCGTCGAATTCTGGAACGAGGTGCTGGCGCCGAAGTTCATCCGCTTCAAGCACATTTTGGTGGACGGTCTGAGCCACCACAGCGATGCGGTCTTTCCCTCGCTGGCGGTGAAGGAGGGCGACAGCGTCCTCGACGTGGGCTGCGGCTTCGGCGACACCGCGATACGCCTGGCGCGCGCCGTCGGCCCCACCGGGCGGGTGGTCGGGCTCGACTGTTGCGAGGCCTTCATGGATTACGGTCGTGAGGCGGCCAAGGAAGAAGGCCTCGACAATGTCAGTTTCAGGGCCGGCGATGCGCTGGTGGAAAAGTTCGAGCCCGAATTCGATTTCGTCTTCGCGCGCTTCGGCACGATGTTCTTCTCAAACCCCGTGGCGGGCCTGCGCAACATGCGCACCGCGCTCAAGCCCGACGGCATTATGACCCACATCGTCTGGCGCCGCCGTGACGACAACCCGTGGCTCGGCATGGCCAAGGACATCGTGTTGCAATTCCTGCCGCCGCCGGGAGAGGACGCCCAGACCTGCGGCCCGGGCCCGTTCTCCATGGCCGACGAGGACATGGTGCGCATGATGATGAAGGGCGCCGGATACGAGGACGTCACCTTCGAGCGAGTCGATGCCCCGGTACTGGTCGGCAGTTCCGTTGACGACGCCATCGCCTTCCAGCTCGCCATCGGCCCTGCCGGCGAGGTCTTCCGCGAGGCCGGCGAGGAGGCCGAGGAAAAGCGCGACATCATCCAGGCAGCCATGGGCGAGGCCATCGCCAAGCAAAAGATGGATGCCGACGGCATCATCATGGAATCGTCGTCCTGGGTGATATCAGGGCGCAATCCGGGTTAGCCCATGCAGCTGAGCGATATCGAGCAGGCGCTGCGGCAGGTGGGGCTGACCCCGCGCGGCGCCTTTCATCCCCGTCCCGAGGACAATGTTCCCGGCATTTCGCCTTGGCGGCCCGCTGCGACCGTGGTGTTGGCGGGCAATGCCGGGCCGGATATGTGGCAGGCTTTCAGCAGCCAGCGCGACCCGGAGACCGATTTGCTCGACAGCTGGTCGTTCGAGATCCTCAGCGCGCTGGCGGTCACCTTCGACGCTGCGGCGCTGTTTCCCTTCACCCGTCCGCATCTGCCGTTCCAGCGCTGGGCGGCGCTGGCGGGGCCCTGCCATCCCTCACCGGTCGGCCTCTTCGTGCACCCAGACTACGGCCTGTGGCACGGCTTTCGCGGGGCGCTGGCTTTCGCGGAACGGCTTGACCTGCCGCCGCCTGACCGGCGCTCGAGCCCTTGCGAGAGCTGCGCC
>CAZKTK010000373.1:0-3737 GCA_964555535.1 uncultured Rhodospirillaceae bacterium | reverse complement strand
CCATCGCCGGCGCCATTCTCGGCGCCCGGCGCGCCCGCGTGCCGGTGATGCTCGACGGCTTCATCTGCTGCGCCGCCGCCGCCGTGCTGCACAAGGCCGCCCCCGGCGCCCTCGACCATTGCCTGGCCAGCCACCGCTCGGCCGAGGCCGGCCACGACCGCTTGCTCAAGGCGCTCGGCCTGACACCGCTGCTCGATCTCGGCATGCGCCTCGGCGAGGCCTCGGGTGCCACGCTCGCCGCCCACATCGTCAAGGCCGCGGTTGCCACCCACGCCGGCATGGCCACCTTCGCCGACGCCGGCGTCAGCGAGGGGTAAAGCTTTTCAAGGTCTGCGCCAGGCCGATGGTGACGACATGCGCGGCGTCAGCCGCCGTCGCAATGGCCGAGCGATAACGCATATTGACACGCAAGGCGAAAGCCCCTCTCCTGTGGCCCATCAGGTTTGAGCACGGAGCAAGGCCGACCATGCCGAGTGCGGCAGCGACATGTGACAGTTCGGCAGACACGCCCGCCGATATCGACGCCGCCGTCGCGGTGTGGCTGATGGGCAAGTCGGAGGCGCACCGGCACCTGTTCCTGGCGGACCTCGACTGGCGTCTGGTAATACGGGGACAGTATACCTAAATATCTCGGAATTAGGTATACTGTCCCCGTATTCAAGCGCGGATCTCTAGAACGAACATATATGCGCTGGTCCGTTATTATGATTCCGCTCATAGACCATGAGGTTACAATGAACCTAAATGCTGCAGAGGCGGTGGAAGTGAATATACGACAAAAAACTAGCGTGATTCATCGGCGAATCGCGACGGCCGTACTATCTATTCTATTTTGCATATTGTTCGTGATAATTTCAAATGCAAATGCGACCCTCTTGGAAGGGGTAGTCGAAGAACGGATTGACCAAGAAGGTTTTGGGAAGTTTTCTTATGTTCTCTCTCTTATCATTGATAATATAGATATCGAGGACACGTCTTATCTCGATTTCGGCGGTGCGCATATCATTCGTATCGAATCTCCCGATTATTGTATCGGGTCTGCCTGTTTAGGGTTTGTCATTTTGGATTGTGATTTTGCTGTTTGCCCTTATGCCACAGCCATGATGACTGCCAACTTCCTGTCGCAACCAGTCTACAACCGGTCAAACGCAGCCTCAGGGGTGATAATGTTGCTATTCGGAGTGCCTAGTAAGCAAGAAGAAGACGGTAATGGCGCTGTTTTCGTCATAGGGGAAGGGTTTATCACAGTGCATTACGCACATGTCAAAAATCAAAATTAGGATAGGTACGGATTAATATGGGGACAGCATATCTAATTATCCCAGAATTAGGTATACTGTCCCCGTATTAATCAAGTTCACGGCGATCTGAGCCAGGCGAGGGCGTTGTCGATCGTTTCGACCCGCGGCCCCGGCGGCGGGGCGGGGCGGGCGATGAGGATCACCGGTATGCCGGCCTCGCGCGCGGCGTCGAGCTTGGCGCGGTCGCCGCCGGCGTTCTTGGCCACCAGCACGTCGATACCGTGTTCTGCGAGCAGCGCCTGCTCGTCGGCGAGCGCGAAGGGGCCGCGGCCCGTTACCACGATGGCGTCAGGGACCGGCAGCATATCCGGCGCCTCCACCACCCGCACCACGAAGGCGATACTGCGGCAGCGGGCGAAAGGCGCCAGGCCCTGGCGGCCAACGGCGAGAAAGGCGCGCGTGTAGCCGTCGAGCGCGGCGGCGGCGGCCTCGACATCCGCCACCTCCGTCCAGCGGTCGCCGGGCTCGGGCCGCCAGGGCGGACGCACCAGGGCCAGGCGGCGAACGCCCGTTCGTTCGCATGCCGCGACGGCGTTGGCGGAAATTCGAGCGGCAAAAGGATGAGTGGCGTCGACGACCGCGTCAATTTCCGCGTCGCGCAGATAGGCAGCAAGACCGTCCGTGCCGCCGAAGCCGCCGATGCGCATTTCCCCGGCGGGATGTGCCGGCCTCCGCGTGCGCCCCGCGAGCGAGGTGATGACCTCGTGACCGTCGAGGCGCCCGGCCAATGCCCGCGCCTCCCCCGTGCCGCCGAGAATCAGAATCCGGGACATCGCCCGACCAGCTCGCCCTGGCGATTGCAGATGAGGATCTCGATGGCAATGGCATCGCCCGCCACGCCAAGCGCAACCTCCCGCGCCCGGTCGGCGACGCGATTCGCCAGCGCCGGGCCTGCGATCTGCAGTGCCTGGTTGGCGCTGTTGGCGGCGGCAACGGCTTCGCCGTCATCGCTGAGCCCCGCCAGCCAATCCATGTCGACACGGCTCCTCGCCGAATGCAGGTCCATCTCGCCATGGGCGAGCTTTGCCATCTTGGCGAAGCCGCCGGCAATGGTGAGCTTGGCAACGGGATAGCGGCGCAGATATTTCAGCATGCCCCCGGCGAAGTCCCCCATGTCGATCAGGGCCTGTTCGGAAAGGTCGTAGCGCGCCTCGATGAAGGCGGCCGAGGTCGAGCCCGTGGCGGCGGCGATATGGTCGAGGCCGGCGGCGCGCGCCACGTCGATGCCGCGCTGGATGCTGGCGATCCAGCTGGCGCAGGAGAACGGCACGACGATGCCCGTGGTGCCGAGCACGGACAGCCCGCCGCGAATGCCGAGGCGGCCGTTCATCGTGCGCCCGGCCAGCTTCTCGCCGCCGGGGATCGCCACCTCGATGTCCACGTTGCCGTTGCCGCCATTGGCTTCGGCGACGCGGGAGATGGCCTCGGACAGCATCTTACGCGGGCCCGGGTTTATCGCCGGTTCGCCGACCGCGAGCGCGAGGCCGGGGAGCGTTACCGTGCCCACCCCCTCGCCGGCGCGAAAGGTCACGCCGCCGCCTTCCGTCGCGCGAACCGTCGCCTGCACCAGTGCGCCGTGGGTGACATCCGGGTCGTCCCCCGCATCCTTGACGATGGCGGCGCTCGCCACACCGTCGCCCAGGCTCTCGCGGGCGAGCGCAAAGGCCGGGGTCTGGCCGCCGGGCAGGGTGATGGTGACGGGATCGGGGAAGTGCCCCGTGAGCAGCGCCTCATAGGCCGCCGCCGCGGCGGCGGTCGCACAGGCGCCCGTGGTCCAGCCACGGCGCAATTCCCCGGAAGGCTCGGTCATGGCGGCGAGTATAGCCCATGGCCGAGGACGACGCCTCAGTATGCGCGGCTTGCGCCATGAGTCGATGGTTGACGCCCGGCCAATCCGGCAAATCCAGAGGGGACAGTTTTATAAAGCTGTCCCCGTGTGTTTCAGCCACCCGCATTGCGTTGGCTTGGCGCAGGGCCTACCATCGTCAGGCGCCAGCGGGGAGGATACGGCGTGGCTGACGACGAAGGCCAAGAAGGCATTACCGAGCGCGTTGCGGCGATCCTGGCAGCGGATGCGGTCGGCTACTCGCGCCTCATGGCCGACGACGAGAAGGCCACCATCGCGGCGCTGGATCGGGCGCGGACAGTCTTCATCGAGCATATCGAGGCCAATCGCGGCCGTGTGGTGGACACCGCCGGCGACAGCGTGCTGGCGGTTTTCGAGACCGCCCCGTTCGACCACTCCGGCACCCCTCCGACATTGAAATCATTGGGTTTTCCAATCGAGGAGGCCCAATTTTCCCCCGCCTTGGTCACAAACGGGTCACATGTCGATCATTGATCGGCGATTGAGCGCTTCCCTAGCGCAGCTCGGAGGCTTCTGTCCACCCTTCTTGCTGCATCTTCCTGCATGCCAGGCATCACATGCGAGTAGAG
>CAZKTK010000372.1:0-3739 GCA_964555535.1 uncultured Rhodospirillaceae bacterium | reverse complement strand
CTAGATCGGAAAGATCGACAGCCAATCCCAATGACTCTGCAAAGGCGGCATCCGGATCGGTCAACAGTGCAATCGAGTCGCCGACGCCCACCGTTGCGCCCCAGGCCTTCATGACAAATGGATCCACGGCAGAAACACATATCACGGCATCGACCACACCTGCCTTTGTCAGCTCGTCGCTATAGGGCAGATATTCCGGCAAATGCCGTGCCGTGCAGACAGGCGTAAAGGCACCCACCACGCCAATCACCAGAACGCGCTTACCGGCGAAGAGGTCCGCCGTCGTCAGCGTCTCGACCCCTTCGGCACCGAGGCGCTTGAATTCGCCGTCCGGCACGGCGTCACCCACATTTGCTCGTATTTCGAACCTCCCCCCCAAAGGCATAGTCTATTCGGTGTGCAAATATTTCTCCAAGGTCCGCACCAAAGCCGCGATCGCCAAAGGTTTCATGAGATAAGCCGCGCAACCGGCCTCGCGGGCCTCGCGTTCCGTGCGCGATGCCATGTCCGAGCTTACGACAATCACGGGAATATGACGCAGCGCTTCGGTGCGCTGCAACTACCGGGTTGCCTCGATACCGTCGATCCCCGGCAACTCTATATCCATGAGGATGATATCGGGCAGCAAATCGGAGGCGACCGACAGTCCGGATTCGGCATCCTCTGTGCAGGTCAGTTCCATGCCCCCGAGGTTACTGACGATCATCTCCATCAACATGGTGTTGACCGCGTTGTCCTCGATGTAGAGCACCTTTTTCAAGCGGCGGCTCTCAAAGCCGATTGCAGGGCTTCATCGTCCTGATCCTCGAGCGCGGCCTGCCTCGCCCGACCCAAATGCACAGCCCCCTCCGCAATGGTGCCCGCCAGCGCCCGCAAGGTGATGCCGGCCCGTATTGCCTCATAGCGGGCCATGCTGCGATGGTAAGTGTCGCCATAGCCCTTGATGAGGCGCCCGCAGGCAGCGATCTCGAATGCCAAATCAGGATTCTGCGCCGCGGCGATATCGCCAAGCCAGGTGTCGATCCAGGCCTGCTCCTGCTTCCAGCGATGGCCAAACGGTCGCAAGGGCCTGAGAGCCGCCAGCGCTCGCAGCAGAAGGTAGCCGCCAATGGAGGTGCTGCGAAGGCGCAATCCCACATTCAGCCCGCCGCGCCGCGCACCCCAGCGCAGCAAAGGCCGCGCCAGGCTTCCCGGCAGCAGAGCGCACACTTCCTCCATGCCCGGCTTGAGATAGTCGTGAACATGAAACGGCTTGCCCTCGGCCCCTGCCTCAGCACGCAGCCGGGCCAGCCGTTGGGGGCGGACCTTGAGCTGTGCCACACGGATGACATCGTCATAGGCCATGCGCAATGCTAGCACTTGCGCGACTTCGTGCGAAGTTCGCTCACCCGCTCCCGAAACAGTCGCCAGGCGCGCCAGGTACCGCTTGGCATAGGATGCGCCCTGATACCCTTGCATACGGCGCGCACCTTCTGCCGCCACCTCCCGCAAGCTTTCAGGCAGATCGGATACGGCAACCGGCTTGCCCGGCAAGTCAATGATCTCGCTTTCCTCTGCGGCCGGCTCGCTATCGGCAATTGCCAGCCCGGCCTCGAAGCCCGCCAGATTGGCCTCCACCGCCACACCGGACTCACGAATGGCCTGGCGGAAGAAGTCCTCATCGATGGGCAGATCGCCGCACGCCGCCATGGCGCCGAGGATCACGGCGTTGACAGCCGCCCCGCTGGCGGCGAAGTCCCTTAGCAGTGCCTTGCGCGACAGGGAGCGCGCGGCCTCGAGCACACGTCCCGCATCGAAGCGGCCGTCTGCCATGGCGCTGCGCTCGGCGATGGCATAGACGCGATGGCTGGCGGCGATCAATGTCGTACGCTCGGGCGATACGTAGCCTGCGGCGATGGCACGACCGGCCTCAATCAGCTCGCTGGCAACCATCATGTTCACCTCACCCGGCGTGGGGTAGAGCGCGAACAAGGGCTCGGGCGCATCCGGCGCCAAGGGCTCGGGCCAGATCTCGACATAGTAGGTGGTTGCCCCGGTGCGCTGCGCGACGCCGGGGATCGAGGTTGCCTGCACCGTCAGGCCGGCGGCCGTGGCCGCACTGACCAGCCAGCCTGACAGCACGCCGCCGCCCTCGCCGCCCATGGCGGCGATGAGTACGCTAAGCGGACGCTGCGCCAATTCGCTCATCCGACCACCATGCGCCTGAGCTTGTCGAGAAACACATCCAGCGGCCCTGGATTCTCCACCACTTCGGTGCGATGGAACGAGGGACAGAGAATGGCAGCATGCGCGACCTCGCCGCACAGCCCGCAGCCAACGCAGGTCTCGGCTACCTTGGTCACCGGGTGGTCGCGGAAGCTGTCCGGATTGTCGGCGATGCCGAGTGACGGACAGCCTGACAAGCGGATACAGCTATGGTCGCCCGTGCAGGTTTCGGCATCGACGCCGTAGCGGGTGCGCACCACGCGCTTGCCCGCCTTGAGCCGCTCGCGGATCTGCGGCCGTATGCGGCGCTGGCGGGCGAGCTGGCATTCGCCATCGGCGACGATGACCTTGAGGCCCTTGACCGGCGTGGTCAGCGCCTCACGCAGGCCCTTGATCATCTTGGCCACGTTATAGGTGCGGATGGTCTTGATCCAGCGCACGCCCAGGCCCTTCAACGCATCCTGGATGGCCATGCCCGGCGCCTCGCTGGCGCTCGACGGCACGGGTTGCCAACCGGTGGCGGAGGTGTAGCCGTTCTTGAAGATCACCAGCACGCCGTCGTCCTTGTTGAATTGTGTGCTGCCGATGCCAGTGGACAGGCCGTTGTGCCAGAAGCCACCATCGCCCATGACGCTGATCACGCGCTTGCCGAAGGCGGGCGCGACGCCGGTCGAGCTTGCCAGCCCTAACCCGTAGCCAAGCACCGTATTGCCGATGTTGAACGGCGGCAGGGTTGAGAAGGTGTGACAGCCGATATCGGCCGAGACATGGGTAGGCCCGAGCTCGCGCTCGACCATCTTCATGGCGCTGAACACCGGGCGCTCGGGGCAGCCGGTGCAGAAGCTCGGGGGACGTGCCGGAATCTCGCCGCCGAGCGCCTCGGCCGCCTTGGCCTTGATCTCGCCGACGGCCAGCATGCGGCCGCTGCCCGGCGCGTCGGCGCGGGTGAGAAAATCCTCGATACCCGCCAGCATCACCTCGCCTGTGTATTCCCCGGCTTCGGGCAGCACGTCCTTGCCGTGCACGGCCGTGTTGATATCGGCCTTGCGCAAAGCGACATTGACCGCCTGCTCCAGGTAATCGGGATTGCCCTCCTCGACCATCAGGACGGCCCGCTTGCCCGCACAGAACCGCGTGATCTCCTCCGGCACCACCGGATAGGTCGCGTTCATGACATAGAGCGGTACCCGGCTGTTGCCGAAGGCATCCGCCATGCCGGTCAGCGACAAGGCCCTGAGTACGCTATTGGTCAGCCCGCCCTGGGTGATGATGCCGATCTCCGAGAGATCGCCGTCGAGGAATTCGTTCAGGCCATGCTCGGCGATGAAGCGGCGCGCGGCGGGCAGGCGCTGCTCGATCTTCATCTTTTCCTGGGCATAGGTGGCGGGCGGCAGGCAGATGCGCGAATAGTCGAAATCCGGCTGTTCCAGCACATGCCGGCGCGAGACCGGCGGCGCCACATTGTCCTTGGCGGTGAAACGCCCGTGCACGTGGCAAGCGCGGATGCGCAGCTCCAGCATGGCCGGCAGGCTCG
>CAZKTK010000371.1:0-3739 GCA_964555535.1 uncultured Rhodospirillaceae bacterium | reverse complement strand
TTACTTCCGCCACGACTTGCATGGCTTTCGCAGTGCAGCCGAGCGGGCTGTGGAACTGGCACCGAACGAGACCATGTTGCTCGGATCTGCGGGTGTCACCTTTTGTTACAGCGGAAGCTGGCAGCTTGGCTTCGAGCTCCTGGAGAGGGCTAAAGCGCTGAATCCCCATCACCAGACCTGGTACCACATACCCTATTTCTACGACGCCTACCGCCAAGGAAGGGACGAAGACGCACTAGCAGTTGCAAGACTCATTAACATGCCCGGCTTCTTTTGGACGCACCTTTTGCTTGCGGCGGCCTATGGGCAGCTCGACATGGCGAGCGAGGCGGCGAGCGCGGTGGCGACATTGCAAGAGTTGTGGCCCGGCTACTCCATCCAGATGATGGTCGATTTACACCGACTCTGGAACTACGAAGACGATGTCATCGCCCGCATGGCGGATGGTCTGCGCAAGGCCGGGTTGCCGGAAGGGGCGGAGTAGGGGGCGCCGGCGCCGGCGCTACTTGGTCCAGCGCCGGTGCACCCAGAGCCATTGTTCCGGGTGTTCGCGGATCCAGCGTTCGAAGCAGGCGTTGACGGCGGTCATCACGGCAAGCACGTCCGCTTCCCTGTCGCCGCTGTCGGGGAGGGCCAGGGGTTCCTCGAAGTCGAGGCGGAAGCGGGCGCCGTCGAGACGTACGATGCGCGCGGGCACGAGCGGCACGCGGTAGCGCAGTACCATTTCGGCGATGGCCGGCGCGGTCATCGCGTTGCGGCCGAAGAAGGGCACGGCGATGCCCTCGTTGTAGCGCTGGTCGGCCATCATGGCGAGGTGGTCGCCGCGCTTGAGCATGGCCATAAGATTGCGCAGGCCCCGGCCGCTCTTGGGCTGGTAGTTGCCGCCGACGGGCGCGCGCGCGGCCATGATGAGGCGGTCGACGCGCGGGTTGTTAGCGGGGCGATACATCTGCCCCAAGGTCATGCCGCGCCGCGTGGCGCCGAGCAGGCCGAGCTCCCAGTTGCCGATATGGGCGGTGAAGAAGATGCCGCCGATGCCGTCCCCGTCCAGGCGCTCGACGATCTCGGCGTTACGCACCGTCAGGCGGTCGTCGTCCGCATCGTAGGGGTCGAAAGCGCCGAGATGGGGATATTCGGCGAAGACCCGGCCGAGATGCTCCCACATGCCGTCGAGAATACGCGCGCGCTCGCCCTCGTCGAGCTCGGGCATTGCCATGGCAAGGTTTGCCGCGGCACGCCGGTGCAGCCCGAGCCGCGGGCCGATGCGGCGGCCGAGCCAGCCGCCGAGCCCGGAAGCGCGGTCGAGCGGCAGTGCGCCGAACAGCCCGAACAGCGCGCGCACCAGCAGATATTCCGTGAGGTAGCGCAGGCGCTTGGTCGCTCCAGGCTCAGCCATCGCCGTCGAGCCCTGCCAGCAGCGCGTCGAGCGCGGCCTCGTCGTCCCAGGCCACCGCCACTTCGACGACCTCTACCAAATCTTGCATATGCGCAGGCAACCGAACCCGGTCCTTCGCCGTTGTGACAAGCGCTGCATCGAGCTTCGTCGCTTTGTCCAACAGCACCAGAACCTCGTGTTCCCGATAGGGATGGTGATCTGCGAAGGCATGCCGGCCGAGCACCTCGCAGCCCATGTCCTCGAGGGTGGCGAAAAACTTCTCCGGCCGCCCGATGCCGGCGAAGGCAACCACCGCCTTGCCGGCGACGGGGCTCGGCTCTGGCGCCAGGCGTCCGGTCAGCAATGGCAGCCTCCCGGCGAGCTCCGTGCCGAGGCCGGTGCCGTCGTCTCCCAACAACACTGCTCCATGGGCACGGGCCAGGCCCTCCTCGATGTCTTCGCGCAAGGGCCCGGCAGGGATCAGGCGGCGATTGCCGAAGGCCTGGCCGCCATCGATCACCAGCAAGGCGAGATCCCTTGTCAGGGCGCGGTTCTGATGGCCGTCGTCGAGCAGCAGCATGGTTGCGCCATCGGCGATGGCGGCGCGGGCGCCGGCGGCGCGGTCGCGCGCCACCCAGGTCGGGGCCGCGCGGGCGAGCAGCAGCGGCTCATCGCCGACCTCGGCCGCCTCGTGGCGGCTCGGATCGACACGCACGGGCCCTCGCACACGCCCGCCATATCCGCGGCTCAGCAGGTGGGGCCGGCGATCGTGCCCAGCCAGGCGTTGGGTGAGGCTTATGGCCACAGGCGTCTTGCCGGCGCCGCCCGCAACAAGATTGCCGATCGAAAGCACGGGCACGGGCGCCGACCAAGGCCGCGCGGCTTGCTGCCGCCGTCGTGCGATCCAGCCATAGGCCGCCGCGGCCGGTGCCAGCAATCGCGGCCAAATGCCGTCATCCTGCCAGAATGCCGGTGCCCGCACCCCTGGGTCAGTCCTTATCGGGCACCGGCAGATAGGGCGCGAGAGCGGCCATCACGTCCTCGAGCACGTCGGCTCTCGAATCCGTCACTCCCTTCTGCCGCTGCACCAGATCGCCGCGACGCTCGGAATCGCGCAGCAGCGAACCAACGGTGCCGGCCAGCTGATGGGCATCGGCCACCGTACGCAATGCCTCCGCCCCAGTCAGATCGTCCGCAACCTCGCTGAAATTGGCGAGATCGGGGCCGCAGACCACAGCGGCGCCGAGCTGGATGGGCTCGATGATGTTGTGACCGCCGACAGGGGCCAGGGTGCCGCCGACAAAGGCCACGGGCGCAATGCGATAGAACAGGCCAAGCTCTCCAAGGGTATCGGCCAGGTAGATCTGATGATGAGCCTCGATAAGGTCGGCGGCGGTGCGCCGGGCCAGGCCGTAGCCGCGCGCCTCTGCGGCTGCGGCCACGTCGTCGCCGCGTTCCGGATGGCGCGGCACGATGATCGTGAGCACGTCCGGCATTCGTTCGGCGAGTGCCGCGTGGGCATCGAGCACCGCTGTCTCCTCGTCTCCGGCATGGGTGCTGGCGGCGACCCACAACGGGCGCCCGCCAATCTGCCGTTGCAATGCCATCAGCTCGTGATGCTCGGCGGCCAGGGGCGGGGTGGCGTATTTCAGGGTGCTGGTGACCGCGACCGAGCGGGCGCCAAGGGCGCGAAAGCGTTCGGCATTGGCCTCGGTCTGGGCGAGCACCAGTCTGAAGCAGCCGAGCATGCGGCGGATCAGCCCTGGCGCGCGTCGCCAGCGCTGCACGGAAGCATCGGACAGGCGCGCCTGAATCAGCACCATCGGCGTGCCGCGGGCGGCGGTCGCCGTGATCAGATTCGGCCACAGCTCGGATTCGACCCAAATGGCGAAATCCGGTCGCCAATGGTCGAGGAATGCGTTCACGCCGGATGGAATATCGGCAGGCACGAACTGGTGCAGGGCACCCGACGGCAGCCGCTTGGCCAGCATCCCGGCCGAGGTGACCGTGCCGCTGGTCACCAATATGGAAAACTTGCGCCGCTCCAGCAGGCGCTCGACCAGGGGCAGGACCGAGGTGGCCTCGCCGACGCTCGCCGCATGCAACCAGACCAGCTTGCCATCGGGCCGTGCCATGCCGGCCTGACCGAAGCGTTCGGAAAGCCGGGCCGTATCCTCTTTGCCCTCGGCGGCACGGCGGCGCAGGTGCCTGCGGATCAGCGGCGCGCCGAGCGCCGTCAGCGTGCGGTAAAGTGCCAGCATATCCTGCCCCCGCGCGGATCGATCATATTCGTGCTCACTTGCGAAATCCCTCGCCAACCCCATCTTCTGATCCGAGCCCGCCGCTTGCGGTCCCGCGCCTAAG
>CAZKTK010000370.1:0-3742 GCA_964555535.1 uncultured Rhodospirillaceae bacterium | reverse complement strand
CAATCCAAGCAGACCACCGCACCGCCCACCACCGCGTTGCCACACGGCCTCGGTCTGGTGACGACCACGGAGCCCCGCTATTACGGCGCGACCTGCAATCCGTGGCATCCCGAGCTGTCGCCCGGAGGCTCCAGCGGCGGTGCCGCGGCGCTGGTGGCGGCAGGCATAAGCCCCGTGGCGCACGCATCCGACGGCGGCGGCTCGATCCGGATTCCGGCAAGCTGCTGCGGCCTTGTCGGCCTGAAGCCCAGCCGCGGCAGGGTATCGTTCGGGCCGGCCGCAGGCGAGGCCTGGGCCGGCATGGCCTTTCTCAATTGCGTGTCGCTCACGGTGCGGGATACGGCGGCTTTCCTCGATGCCGTGGCCGGTCCCGAGCCGGGCGATCCCTACACGACGGCACCGCCGCCGCGTCCCTTTATCGACGAAGTGGGTGCGGCGCCCGGCCCTCAGCGCATCGGTCTGTGTCTCAGCTCCTTCAATGGTCAGCCGGTGGACGGGGAATGCGTTGCCGCAGCCCGCAACGCGGCGGCTAAGCTGGAGGACCTCGGCCACCACATCGTCGAAATCGAGCCGCTGATCGATCCCGATGAGGTACGCGAGGCGATCCGCCTCGGCCATATCGATGCCATGAGCGATGGCGGGGCTGCGTTCCGCGATGCCATCCTGCCGACGATCGCCTTCACGTCGCTGTTCAACGCCACCGGCCAGCCCGCCATATCCCTGCCCATGGTGACGCGGGACAACGGCCTGCCCATCGGCATCCAGCTGGTCGCCCCGCACGGGCAGGAAGGCTTGCTCCTGCGCATAGCGGCCGAGGCCGAGGCCGCCTATCCCTGGGCCCGCCGCGTTCCTGAAGTGCACGTGACGAAGGTCTAGGGGTGGGAACTGTCGGGGGACGGTGAGGAGGGCCTCTGCCACACTGTCGCCGGCCAGACCGTTGGCAGCAGTGATCTCGGAAACCCCGATGACAGTCGCGGAATCATCCGGGTCGGGGGGCGGTTCACGAAGTCGGTTCCACACCACATGTTCCACGGCGGTGTCGTCATCAAAGTGAACCCGACGAGTTCGTAGTCACGCGGCCCGGCCACGGCCAGCAGCGGCCCGCCACCGATCGGAAAGAGCAACGCAAACAGCAATGCTGCCGCGATGAGACGGCGGATTCTGGATGAGGCAGCTTTGCTGCTAGAAGTCATGTTGCGGAAACACTAACACTAGCAATCAGTTTTCCGCAAGAAACGTCGCAAGCAAACTCGCTGCTGCGGCGGTAGGGCTTTCGCGGCCCTGCGAGACGGCGGCCTCGACTTCGCTCAAGCGGGCGGCGACGGCGGGGGAGGCGCGCAGGCGGGCGGCGAGGGTTTCGCTGACCTCGGACCACATCCAGGCGAGGGCCTGTTGCGCGCGGCGTGCATCGCGCTCGCCGCTTTCGTCGAGAGCAGTGCGGTGGTCCTCGACGGCTTGCCAGACCTCAGCGATGCCCGTGCCCTCCAGGGCCGAGGCGGCAAGCACGGGAACGCGCCAGTTGGGCGAGGTGGTGCGCAACAGATCGAGAGCGCTCTGGTAGTCGGCGCGGGTGCGTATGGCGACGTCTGTCAGCTCGCCGTCCGCCTTGTTCACCACCAGCAGGTCGGCGATCTCGACAATTCCGCGTTTGATGCCTTGCAAATCATCGCCGCCGGCGGGAGCGACCAGGAGCAGGAACATGTCGACCATGTCGCGCACGGCGATCTCCGCCTGGCCGACGCCGACGGTCTCGACGATGACCACGTCGAAGCCTGCCGCCTCGCACAACAGCAGCGCCTCGCGGCTGCGCCGGGCGATCCCGCCGAGGCCCGTGCCGGAGGGGCTCGGGCGGATGAAGGCGTTGGCCGAGCGCCCTAGCGCTTCCATGCGCGTCTTGTCGCCGAGGATGGAGCCGCCGGCGCGCGCGCTGGTGGGATCGACCGCGAGCACGGCAAGCCTGCGCCCGGCCTCGATCAGTTGCATGCCCAGCGCCTCGATAAAGGTGGACTTGCCGACGCCGGGCGCGCCGGAAATGCCGAGGCGGATGGCCTTGCCGGTCTGCGGCATGACCGCATCGAGCAGGGCCAGCGCTTCCCGGCGGTGGTCGGGGCGGGTCGATTCGACGAGCGTGATTGCGCGCGCCAGCGCCCGGCGGTCGCCGTTGCCTATCGCCTTTGCGCGATCTTCCGCGGCGCTCACGCCGCTTGCCGGCGCGCCTGGACGAGGCCGAGAATGCGGCTCGCCGCGGCCGGGATGTTGGTCCCGGAGCCGAAGATGGCGCCGACGCCCGCCGCTTCCAGCGCCGCGTGGTCGGGCTCGGGGATAACGCCGCCGCAGACCACCAGCACCTCGCCGGCGCCCTGGGCACGCAAGGACTCGATCATCTCCGGCACCAGGGTCTTGTGGCCGGCGGCCTGGCTCGACACGCCAACGATATGCACGTCGTTCTCGACCGCCTGGCGTGCCGCCTCCTCAGGCGTTTGGAAGAGCGGGCCGATATCGATGTCGAAGCCGAGATCGGCGAAAGCGGTGGCGATGATCTTGGCGCCCCGGTCATGGCCGTCTTGGCCGAGCTTGACCACCAGCATGCGCGGGCGCCGGCCCTCGCGCTCGCCGAATGCGGCCACCTGGGCGCGGATGTCGGCCAGCTCGTCCTCTTCGTAGGCTGAAGAATAAATGCCTGCGACGCCGCCGGTGTTGGCGACATGCCTTCCGTATTCCTTTTCCAACGCCATGGAGATCTCTCCCACCGTGACACGGGCCCGCGCCGCCTCGACCGACAGCGCCAGCAAATTGCCGTCACCGCTTTCGGCAGCCGTTGTCAAGGCAACGAGCGCCCTCTGGCACGCGTCATCGTCGCGCTTGCCACGCACGCGCCCGAGCCGCGCCACCTGCGCCGCGCGCACGGCGCTGTTGTCGATCTGCAGAATGTCCACCGGCTCGTCATGGTCGGGCGCGAAGCGGTTGACGCCGACGATCACCTCCTCGCCGCGGTCGATGCGCGCCTGGCGCCGTGTTGCCGATTCCTCGATCTCGAGCTTCGGCATGCCGGCCGCCACCGCCTTGGTCATGCCGCCCAACGCCTCGACACGGTCGATCAGCGCCCCGGCATGCTCGATCAGGCTCGCGGTCAGGCTCTCGACGTAATAGGACCCCGCCAGCGGGTCGACCACGGCGGGGATGCCGGTCTCGTGCTGCAGAATGAGCTGGGTGTTCCGGGCGATACGCGCCGAGGCCTCGGTCGGCAGTGCCACAGCCTCGTCGAGTGCGTTGGTGTGCAGGGACTGGGTGCCGCCGAGCACGCCGGCCATGGCTTCGATGGTGGTGCGCACGACGTTGTTGTACGGGTCCTGCGCGGTAAGAGAGACGCCCGAGGTCTGGCAATGGGTGCGCAACATCAGCGAGCGCGGATCTTGCGGCGAGAACAGCATGCGCATGCGCTCGGCCCAGAGGTAGCGGGCGGCACGCAGCTTGGCGACCTCCATGAAGAAGTTCATGCCGAGGCAGAAGAAGAACGAAAGCCTGGGCGCGAACTTGTCCACCGGCAGCCCGCTGACAATCGCCGCACGCACATATTCGAGGCCGTCGGCCAGGGTGAACGCGAGCTCTTGCACGCAGGTCGCGCCCGCCTCCTGCATGTGGTAGCCGGAGATCGAGACCGAATTGAAGCGCGGCATCCGCTCCGCCGTATAGGCGATGATATCGGCGACGATGCGCATCGACGGCTCGGGCGGGTAGATGT
>CAZKTK010000369.1:0-3746 GCA_964555535.1 uncultured Rhodospirillaceae bacterium | reverse complement strand
CTGGGCTGGAACGGCGGCGTGGTGCCGCCAAGCGTCGACGACGGTGTGACCAAGGCCTGGCGCATCGGCCTGCCCCAGGGCGACTCGGTCTCCAACCCCACCGGCCGCTTCCTGTTTCTGGCTATCTCCAACGTGCCCGAGGATATCTCGGCGACGGTGGCCAAGGGCGACGACGACCCAC
This sequence comes from uncultured Rhodospirillaceae bacterium, assembly GCA_964555535.1. GTDB lineage: Bacteria > Pseudomonadota > Alphaproteobacteria > UBA7887 > UBA7887 > UBA7887. The sequence goes on along the minus strand of CAZKTK010000369.1, from coordinate 3,565 downwards.
CCGACAAGGTCACCATCGATCTCACCGTCAAGTTTGCCGTCGCGGGGGACTAGGCCATGCCAAAGCACCGTCTCGTCTGGCTCTTCGCCGCCTTCGCCATGCTCATTGCCGCGGGCACGGCAAGCGCCGCCGGCAGGGTAACGGACGCAAGCATTCGTTTCGTGACGGGCTCCGACACGTCGCGTATAGAGATTTCCCTCGGCACCAATCCCGCGATCCTGGAGCGGCGCCGTCGCCGTTGGCTTTCGAGGCCCAGATGGCCTACCAGCGGCGCCTGATGGCCTATACCGACTGGGACGATCCCAATGTCATCATCACCTTCCCCATGATTGAGTACGGTGCCGGTGGCGGTATCCCCAACGCCTACATCGCGAAAGGACATGGCGTCTCGTTCGATGCCGCGTATTTTTCGGTCAGCAACAAGATTCGCCACGTTGGCTCCGTCAACATCGTTGAATTCACGCCCGACGTCATCGAGGGCTCGTATTCGGCGGAGTTGTACTCTGTCGGCAAGCCGCGGGAGGCGATATCCGAAGGCAGTGTCAGCGGCTGGTTCCGCATTAGCTTACCCGGCCTGCACGACCCGCGCCGCGACAACGAGGTTTCAGACAGCGAGAAGGTTCGCCTCAACGCTGCCGCCTTGTGGGACACCCTGCGCGGCACCGGCATGGCCCTCGACGACGCCGACACGCTTAGTCGCGGCGACGGTGGCGGAGGAGGCGGTGGCAGTGTCAGCGCGGCGCCGCCGTTGTGCGATTGCCGCTGCGAGGTGGTGCTGACGCTGCATGAAAGCGACGAATGTGTCCGACCCGGCGCGGAGTGGTCGGAACAAAGGCGCCTATGTGCCGTGCCGGCGCCGACGGCGGGCGACCTGGATGCCATTATCGATATTATGCTCGGCCCCGATGCGCCGTCCGAGGCGCGCGCTGCCGTGCTGCCGTCGCTGCAGGGGCTGACGCCGGAAGAGCTGGCCCAGATGCTGCAGTTTTATCGCCAGGCGGCGGGACAGTAGCCTTAGCGCAAATGCGGCGCGAAGTGCTGGCGGATATTGGCATCGAGCACGGTGTCGAGGTCGTTGGCCAGATCCTCGGCGATCTGAAACAGCACCTCCTCGCGCTCGCGCAGGGTGGCATCCTCCGGCATCGTGCGCGAGCGCGTCGCTTCGCCGTTGACGCTCGCACGAATCCCGCCGGCGCCATCCATGATCTCCAGGCGCATTTCTACGCGGCCGTCAAAGCGCACGGCCTGCTCCGTCGTGAGGTTCGCCGCCAAGTCTTCATTGACCGACAACAGTGTTTCCGTGATGCGCGCATCGACCACGGTTGCCTTGAGGCTGCCGCCCGAGCCGTCAGCGACGATTCGGTCTCGCACCCAATTGCGCAAAGGGACCACGGGCGGCATGGGCGATTCATGCTCGACGTGTGGCGCTCGCAGCGGCGGTTGGTAGCTTTCGATCAATGAAATTGCCGCGACATCCACACGAAACGGAGGCGAATCACGGAAGGCGATCTCCGGAAAGTTGGCCTCGGGCGGTGGCGGTGCACAGGCTAGCAGCAGCAAGGCGATGGCGGTCGTGGGGGCAAGGCGCATTGGCAGAACTCCATGCAATGTCGGCAAAGTATAAACCGACAGCCAGCAGGGCAAAGCCCTATGCGGAATCCAGCGGCTCGCCGTCCATATCGAAAAGGTATCGGGCCGCGCAATAATCGCAGGTGATCTCAATTAAGCCGTCGTCTGCCAATTCGGCTCGCTCCTCACTTGGGAATGATCGCACCACCGTGCCGGCCCGATCCGCCGAACAGCGGCAGAAGAATCGTAACGGCCGGGTGTCGTGCAGGCGTACGTCATGGGGGCGATAGAGGGGCCCGAGCAGAAGCGGCGGCGGCGCCAGCGGGTCGGCAAGATCGGTCCGCACCAAGGCCCGCGTGAGCATGCGTGCCTCGCGCCACCGTTCGGCATGTTCAGCATCGTCGACAGGCCCCTGCGGACCCGGAAGCTGTTCTATGAGCAGGCATCCCGCCCGCCAGCCGGCGCTGCCGCCATCTTCCTCCGGCCATGCCAGTGCAGCAACCTGAACGTCTGCACGCATCTGGACGGAGCGCGCCAAGTAGGCGCGGACATTGCTGGCAAGCGTTGCACCTTCGATGGCGACCAAACCCTGATAGCGATCGGTTTCAGGACCACGATCGATTGTGAATGCAATATGCCCCGGGCCGAAAAGCCGGGCATCTCCCGTTGCCGCTACCACATCGATACCGGCAATGGCGTCGGTGTCGAAACCAGCATAACCCCGCATTGCTCCATCGGTGCGAAAGTCCGCGACCATCAGACGGATTGGGCCATTGCCTTGGATCTGAGTGGTAAACGTGCCCTCGAACTTGAGTGCACCAGCCAAGGCCGCGGTCAGGGCCAGGGCTTCCCCCAGCAGGACCGAAACCGCTTGGGGATAGGCATGACGGCTCAGAATATCGTCGATGGCCGGGCCGAGCCTGACCAGCCGGCCGTGTACGTCGAGGGCCGGAATTTGGAACGGCTGGATCAGGTCGTCGGCGAGAGCGGCCTCAGTCACGGGGCGTCATGCGCCCAAACACCAGAGAAGGACTGCCTTCTGGGCGTGCAATCGGTTCTCGGCCTCGTCCCAAACTCTCGAGCTTGGGCCGTCGATGACGTCGCCGCTGACCTCGTCGCCGCGGTGCGCCGGCAGACAATGCAGAAATATGGCGTCGTCTGCCGCCTGAGACATGAGGTTTGCATCAACGCGATAGGGCGCCAGCAAGCGGTGCCTGATGCCCGGGTCGTCACCCATGGAAATCCAAGTGTCAGTCACCACACAATCTGCCCCTGTGACCGCCTCGGTGGCGTCCACGCCGAGGCTGACCAGGCCTCCGTTATCCCTAGCCCAGCTCATGATGTCGGGATCCGGCGCCAGAGGCGTGGGGCAGGCAAGCCGCAGGGTGAAGCCGAAGTGCACCGACGCATGTATCCATGACGCTGCGACATTGTTGCCGTCACCCACCCAGGCGACGGTCTTGCCGGCGATCGGTCCCAGGTGCTCCTCGACGGTCAGGATATCTGCCAGAATCTGGCAGGGATGGCTGCGATCGGAAAGACCGTTGATCACAGGCATGCTGGCTGCGTCGGCAAATTCCGTCAGGGTTGAGTGCTGGTTCACGCGCAGCATTGCCGCGTCGACGTAGCGGGACAACACGCGTGCCGTATCGGACGCCGTTTCGCCACGGCCCATTTGGCTTTCCGACGGGTTGAGGGTAACTGTGCGCCCGCCAAGCTCGGCCATACCCACCTCGAAGGAAATGCGCGTGCGCGTCGAGGGTTTCTCGAACACCATGGCCAATGTGCGCCCTGCGAGCGGAGCGCCGGCGTTGCCGTCGCGCTCCGCCTTCAAGGCTGCCGCACGATCGACCAAGTCGCGCAAGGCGGATGCATCGATCTGGTCAAGGTCCAGGAAATGGCGTTGAGAGGTCATCCGCCTAGCTCTTGGCAAGACGCTTCCAAGGCGCCAACCGCCTCATCGACCTCAGCCTCGCCGATGATCAACGGCGGCAAC
>CAZKTK010000368.1:0-3759 GCA_964555535.1 uncultured Rhodospirillaceae bacterium | reverse complement strand
CAACGGCCGCAGGAAATCGAGGATGTCCGCGGCCAGCGCCTCTGGCTGCTCCATGGCCGCGAAATGGCCGCCCCGCGGCATCTCCTGCCAGTGCCGGATGTTGCTGTAGCTGCGTTCGGCGAGGGAGCGCGGCGGCGAAAGTATCTCGTGCGGGAATGCCGCATAGCCCGTCGGCACCGTGATGGTATCGCCCTCGGGAATCGGCCAGGGTCCGTGTATGCGCGCGTAATAGGGCCAGAAGGACGAGCCGATGGCGCCCGTGAACCAATAGAGGCTGATATTGGCGAGTAATTGATCCTTGCTGAAGACGCTCTCCACATCGCCGCCGCAGTCGGACCAGGTGCGGAATTTTTCGCCGATCCAGGCGGCGAGCCCGGCCGGCGAATCGCTGAGACCGAATGACAGGGTCTGCGGCTTGGTGCCCTGGATCCACTGATAGCCCGTCTCTTCCTTGAGGAAGTGCTTCAGCTCCTCAAGATACTTGGCTTCGTCCGGCGTCGGGTTTTCCAGCATCGAAGGATCGCGGCGCACGGGCATCATGTTGAGGTGGATGCCGGCAACATGCTCCGGATCGCCATGGCCGACCAGCGAGGTGATGAACGAGCCCCAATCGCCCCCTTGCGCGGCATAGCGCTCATAACCAAGCACATCGCGCATCAGGTCGATGAAGCAATCTGCGATATCGCTAACGCCAAAGCGCTTCTGGCCGGGCGCGAACGACAGACCGTAGCCCGGCAGCGACGGTGCGACGATGGTCAGCGCATCCGCTGCATCGCCGCCGTAAGCCGCCGGGTCGGTAAGTCGCGGGATCAGCGCCATGAACTCGAACACCGAGCCCGGCCAGCCATGACTGAGCAGCAGCGGCAGCGGGTCCGGCCCCTTGCCGGGCACGTGCAGGAAATGCAGGTCGATGTCATGCAGGGGCACGGTAAATTGCGGAAAGGCATTGAGCGCTGCCTCCGCGGCGCGCCAATCGAAGCTCTCGCGCCAATAGGCCACCAGTTCTTCGAGCCAGGCGACGCTGGTGCCATAGGCCCAGGGGTCGCCCGGCGCCTGGTCGGGAAAACGCGTATGCTCGAGCCGGCGATGCAGATCGGCGATTGCCTCGTTGGCGATGTGCAGGGTGAACGGCTTCGGGTCTGCGGCCATGGTGTTCCCTCTTATGTCGAACTCCCCTTGGTATAGCATGGCCGCGAAAGGGAGGATCGTCATGTTGCGCTTTGTCGTCCTGATGCTGTTCGCCGTCGGCGCACAGGCTGAAGACCGCCTCGGCCTCTACGCGTCCGTAGGCTCCACCATCCATCACTACGAAGTGGATGTGGCTGAATTCACGCTCACCTATCGCGGCAATGTCGAAGCGCCCGCCCGCGTGCAATATGCCTGGCCCAATGGGGATGCCAGCATGCTCTACGCCGCCGCCAGCAGTGGCGGGCCGGGCCGCGACGGCACCGTGCATACGCTCACTGCCTACGCCATTGACCGGAACAGTGGCGTTCTGTCGCCCCACGGTCGCGCCACGGCCCTGCCGGAGCGCCCCATCCATGTCTCGCTGAGCAATGATGGGCGCTACGCCATGGTCGCTTTCAACGCCTCGGCCATGATCGAGGTCTATGCCATCGAAGCCGACGGCAGCGTTGGGCCCAGGGTCGCGCAGCCGCACATCGCGGCCGGCGCCTACGCCCATCAAGTCCGCCAAGCGGGCGATGGCACGGTCTTTTCGGTCGGCCTCGGCACGGCGGAGGAGCCCGGATCCTTGAGTACCTTCACATACGCGGACGGGCACCTGAGCCGTACCGCCCACCATCGCCTGGCCGAGCCTTTCGGCCCGCGGCACCTGGATTTCGACCCCGCCCGCGGCCTCGTCTATGTCTCGGTGGAGCGCGGCAACATGCTGCACGCCTACGGATTCGTCGCCGGGCGCCTCGCGGCGACCCCACGCCACCGCAGCACCACCCTGGCGGCGCCGGGCGACTTGCGGCCCGGCCAGCATGCCGGCACGCTGCACCTGCATCCGCGCGGCCATGTGCTCTACGTCGCCAACCGCGCTAATCACGTCGGTGAGCACGGCTTCTCCGGCGGCGAGAATGGCATCGCCGTCTTTTCGCTGGGCAGCGGCCGGCCACAGCCGATACAGCACATCGACAGCGACGGCATCGAGCCGCGCACCTTCTCGCTGGACCCCGCCGGGCGCATGATGGTCGTCGCCAACCAGATGCAGATCGGCGAGGTGCCGGCAAGTCTTGCCGTCTTTGCGGTTGCGCCCGACGGCAAGCTGCGGCATGTCCGCACCTATCCGATTTCAGGGGACGGCTTGCGACCGCTGTTCTGGAGCGCCATGGTGGCGCGCGACCAAGAGGGAGAGAGAGAATGATTCACGAATTGCGCATGTACACCTGCCGGCCCGGCAGCATCGGCGCGGTGCTCGACGCCAGCGGCACGGTGGCGCGGCGCATCCGCGGCGGCGACGGGCACGGCGTGCTCGAAGGGCATTTTTCGTCCGAGATCGGCAAGCTCAACCAGTACATCCACCTCTGGGCCTATGACAGCGTCGAGGAGATGCTGCGTCTGCGCGGCGAACTGGCGGCCAAGCCCGAATGGAAGGCGGAATACCTGCCCTTGATCCGCCCGCACATGCTTTCGCAAGATGTGACCATCCTCAATCCGGTCGTCCCTATGAAGCCGGTCGAGGGCGAAGGCCATCTCTACGAGCTGCGCCGCTACCGCCTGCAGCCGGGCAAGGCGCCGGAGTGGACGGCGAAGATGGCAGAGCACATGCCGGCGCGCGAGAAGTACTCCACCAATCTCGGCGTCTGGACCACCCTCTGGCCCGACCCCAACGTGGTCGTGCATCTCTGGGTCTACGACAGCTACGAAGCGCGCCTCGAAGCCCGCGCCGCCTCGCAAAGCGACCCGGACTGGAAGGAATTCCTCGGATTCGCCGGCCCGCAGATCGAGGAAATGCACTCGATGCTGCTCACCCCATCCGCTTATTCACCACGGAAGTAGCTAGCCGAGCTTGAACGGCGCCAACGCCTCCCTGTTCAGCTCTATACCGTGGCCGGGGCGATCCGGCGCCGTGGCCTTGCCGTCGGTGATCGCCAGCGGCTCGGCGACGAAGCGGTCGAGGCCGACGGCGTGGATTTCGAGCCAGGCGGCATTCGGCACGGCGGCGAGCAGGTGCACGTGCACCTCGTGCGCGCCGTGTGAGGTCACGGGCAGGCCGTGGGCATCGGCCAGGTGGGCGATCTTGAGCCATGGCGTGATGCCGCCGCAGGTGGTGAGGTCCGGCTCGGGGAAATCCACCCCGCCCGCCACGATGAGCTGGGCGAACTCGGCCAGGGTGTGCAGGTTCTCGCCGGCGGCGACCGGAATGCCGCCCGCGGCACGGATATGGGCGTAGCCGGTGAAATTGTCGGGCGTCGTCGGCTCCTCGATCCAGCCCAAATCAAGGTCGCGGAGCGCATGGCAGGCGCGCACTGCCTTGTCGACGCGAAAGCTTTCATTGGCATCGACCATCAACGGCGTGTCCGGACCGACGCGCTCGCGCATGGCCGTCACCCGCGCCACGTCCTCGCCCAGGGTCGGTCTGCCGAGGCGCATCTTGAGCGCCCGATGGCCCGATTCGAGGGTGCGAGAGGCGTTGTCGAGCAAAGCCTCCAAGGGCAGGTGCAGGTCGATATTGCCGGCATAGGCGGGCACGGTGGGATTGAAGCCGCCGAGCAGGCGCCAGAGCGGCTCGCCGAGGCTTTTCGCGCGCAG
>CAZKTK010000367.1:0-3767 GCA_964555535.1 uncultured Rhodospirillaceae bacterium | reverse complement strand
AGCTGCGCTTTGCAGGATCGTTGGAGGCTGTAGGCCAATGGCCGTACCGAGAAAGAAAGTTACCCGCTCCAAGCGCGACCAGCGCCGAGCCCATGATTCCCTCGTCAAGACCCAGTCTGGCGAATGCCCGAATTGCGGCGAACTCAAGCTGCCGCACCACGTTTGCAAGGCGTGCGGGCATTATGGGGAGCGCGAATTGGTGGAGCCCGCCGATCCGGTGTAGGCTTCGGCCCTGAAGTCCGTATCGGCATAAACCAACAGCGATCGGAGCCGGTGCCATGGCGGCGGCAAGGATCACGATAGCAGTTGACGCGATGGGCGGCGACGAGGCGCCCCGCATGGTCGTGCGTGGCGTACGCCTCGCGGCACTGCGGCGGCCCAATGTCGACTTCCTGCTTTACGGCGACGAGGCGGCGTTGCAGCCGCTCATGAAGCGCCACCGCCGTCTGCTCGGCGATCGTGTCCGCATCGTTCATACCGACCAGGTTGTCGGCGCCGAGGACAAACCCTCGGTGGCGCTGCGGCGTGGCCGGCAATCCAGCATGCGCCTTGCCATCGACGTAGTCGGTGCCGGCGAGGCGGATGCGGTGATCTCAGCCGGCAATACAGGCGCCCTGATGGCCATGGCGCGCTTATCCCTGCGTATGTTGCCGGAGATCGACCGGCCCGCTATCGCCGGTGTCTTTCCTACCCGGCGCGGCGAGAGCGTGTTTCTCGACCTAGGCGCCAATATCGAATGCGATGCCGACAATTTGGTGGATTTCGCCGTCATGGGCGCGGTTTTCGCCAACACAGTGCTGGGTCGGATCGATCCCACCATCGGCCTGCTCAATGTGGGTTATGAGGAGCTGAAGGGCCATGACGAGCTGCGTCAGGCCGCCGCCCGGCTGCGCGAGGCGGAGGATCCGCCCTATGTCTATCATGGCTTCGTCGAGGGCGACGATCTTGCCAAGGGCACGACCGATGTCATCGTCACGGACGGCTTCAGCGGCAATGTGGCCTTGAAGACCGCCGAGGGCGTAAGCCGCTTGTATGGGGATTTTCTCAAGCGCGCCCTGCGCAGCTCATGGCGCGGCAGGCTCGGCTATCTGCTGGCCCGCAGCGCCTTTCATACCTTGCGCGAGAAGGTCGACCCGCGGCGCCACAACGGTGCCATGTTCCTAGGCGTGAACGGCACTGTAGTGAAAAGCCACGGCGGTACCGATGCCCTGGGCTTCGCGACCGCGATCGAGGTGGCCGTGGATATGGTCGACGGTGCCGTCAATGCGCGCATGACCAAACAGCTCGGCCGCTTGCATGGCAGTCAACAGGTCGACAGGGCCGCCGCCGCGTCCTGACCGCGGGGCGCCGAAAAGCCCGGACTTCCGCCATTTTCCGCCCTCACTCTTATCTGAGTGATCTATCGCATCCCTTTGATATTGACGGTTTTTCGGGCTCGCGTTAATCTTATCCCTCAACTGGGAGGGAATTGAGATGGCGACCGTGACACGGGCCCATCTGAGCGAGGCGGTATACGAGGAAGTCGGTTTGTCGCGCGACGAATCGGCGAAACTGGTGGCCTCCGTGCTCGACAAGGTGGCTGAGCACCTGGCGGATGGAGACGCCGTGAAGATCTCTTCGTTCGGCAGTTTCATGGTGCGCGAGAAGGCGCAGCGCGTGGGGCGCAACCCGAAAACAAGGCAGGAGGTGCCCATCCTGCCGCGCCGGGTGGTGATCTTTCGCCCCTCGCATGTGCTCAAGGACCATATCAACGACGGCCATCATGGCGGGGGCGATGAATGAGCGCCGATGAGGCGTCTGTGGCGCCTGAGGGGACGCGCGCCGGCCGGACCCGCAAGTCCGCCAAGGCCTTTCGCACCATCAGCGAAGTCAGCGACGTTCTCGACGTACCGCAACATGTCCTGCGGTTCTGGGAGATCAAGTTTTCACAGATCCGGCCGATGAAGCGTGGCGGCGGCCGGCGCTATTACCGGCCGGAGGACATCATCCTGCTGCGGGGCGTGCGCGAACTGCTCTACGACGACGGCTACACCATCAAGGGGGTGCAGAAGTTGCTGCGCGAGGGCGGTGTCAAGGTTCTGCAGGAGCGCGCCAACGGAACGGCGGAAGAGGCTGCCGGCGCGGCCCCGGTCGCCTCTGGGCAAGGCGATAGCGAACCCGTTGTCATTCGGCCCGAGGACGATAGCCTGGAGGCCGTGCTCGCCGAGTTGGAGGACATCTGCCGGCGGCTGCGCAAAGCGCTATAGAACAAACGCCGCGCGCCGCTTGCGCGGGCCATCCCGGATCAGTATTGTCGCGTCCCTGATCGGTCGGAGCGTGGCGCAGTCTGGTTAGCGCACTTGTCTGGGGGACAAGGGGTCGGTGGTTCGAATCCACTCGCTCCGACCATTTTAAAACAATGGGTTAGACGAAAGTCTGGCCCTTTTTTCTTAAGCGAAATTGGCGATATGGTAACGCTGTTGGTAACAGAAAGGTGATTCCTCGCAGGCAGCGATAAAGGAAAGCGAATCGTCCGGCTTGGTAACAAACGAAAGAGCGCCGAGCCGTCGCCCGGCGCCCTCGTAGTCGTCACCCGTCTATAGATAGAGTCGGCTGGCGTCACGGAGTGGCTATGGCACTCCTGGTGTCTAAAAGAAGTCCACGACTTCTGCCCAGACGCTGGAAGCGCCCTCGTAGAAGCCAATGACAAAGCCATCTGAGGGAAGTTCGCCGCACCACCACTCTTCAACGCCTTCTCGCTCCAGTTTGTCATCTCCCACAGCGATCCCGGCCAAAATCCAAGCCATGTCGGTACTGGGCCAATATACGGGACCGCCGCATTCAGCGACGCGTTTGAGTTCTTCGTACGGGGCCTGAGCCTTCGCCCATTGAACACCTTGCTTAAAGCCGTCTTGCTCGCTGCTCTTGTCCCCAGCTGCCTTCGACTCGCGAAGCCGTTCGATCACCTCATCCATATCGATCTCCTCTATCTGCTTGCGGCGCCATTCAACGCGCGCGATTTCATCGGCGAAAGCCCGCTGGGCAAGCCCGGACCAATTGCGGTCGCCCATCTCGTCCATTTCGGCTTTCATCTCATCGGGTAAGCTGATGCTCATTCGTGCCATATCGCAGCCCCATATGCGCATTCAAACGTATAATGCGTATTAATCAAATTTAATGCGTATTGTAAATTATAGATGCGCATTTCAACGCGTGCTGCGCACCCACATAAGAAAAAGCGCCGAGCCTGAGCCCGGCGCCCTCGAATGATTCCCTCGGGGAACTATTCAGCCCGTCGCCATCAGCTCCAAAATACGGCGTACGCCCTTGGCGCTATCGATGCTTTCGACCGGGCTCAGCTCCAGGCTGAGGTCGCGGAAGCGCTCGCCGAGCCGTGCACTAGCCTTTTCCGCGCCTGACCCATCGCAATCTGCGCTTCTTCTCTGAGGCTTAAGCTGCGCCCCCTCTTAGGTGCCGGTTGTCGCACGTGAGCCATCTCCGAGACGAATTGCCGGACAACGGCACAGCCAGATACGTGAGCATCGGGGCTCAATGAGCCATTCTCGAAAGGTTATTCTGGCGGGAATGCCCCGTCTGAGGGTCGGACCCTGCTTGATGCTATCGTGTCCAATAGGGCGTCCAAGCCGGAGGCTTCTGGAACGCCTAGTGATAAAAGAACAACACATGACGCAGCGTAATGAAATTCACCTGCGACTAAAAAATCCCCAGCTGTGGTGATCCTCCCCCACTGAATTGGTCCATGTCCTATCATCAGGAATTGGAGGAGG
>CAZKTK010000366.1:0-3778 GCA_964555535.1 uncultured Rhodospirillaceae bacterium | reverse complement strand
TCGCCCGCTGGACCTCGGAAGCCGAGGTCGCCGAGCTGCAGCGCCAGTTCGAGCAGTGGGACGTGGACCGCTACCGCGCCAACGCCCTGCTGGCGCCCCTCGGCATCGTCATCGGCATCGTCGGCGGCCACAATTTTCTGCCCTGGCGGCGCCTGCGCTGGCCGCTCACCGTCGCGGTCGCCGCCGCGGCGCTGGCCACCCCCTTGGTCTGGCAGCCGCTTGATGCGCTCTACACCGGCAAGGGCATGACGTCCGCCAACACCACCGCCATCTTCCCCCTGCTCGACGCGCTTGTCGTCGCCATGGCCTATCTCGGCCTCGCCTCCCTGGTCTGGGGCCTGGATGCGGCGCTCCGCCACGGCCGCCGCCGGGCGCTCGGGCGCTACCATCTGCCCGTCGGCGCCGTGCATCTCGGCGTCGTGGTGGCGCTGCTCTCGGCCGTCGCCGCCTCGGTCCTCGACCTCGACACCTGGCGCAACCTGCGCTTTCCCGACGAGCTGTCAGCGCCGGTCAGCTTCCCCTGGGGCTACGAGGTGACCGTGACGGCGAACCGCGAGGCCTTCGTCGACGACGGCTCGCGCGGGGCCTTCCAGGCCGTGGCGCAGGTGCAATGGTCGCAGGTCCTGGACGGCGAGGCGATCGCCGGCGCCACGGGCACGGCCCGCTACCGCGATGCCCAACCGCAGCCGCCCCAGGGCCTGGGGCCGGTGCGCCTGATGTGCGAGATCCTCGACTACCGCTATGCCCGCACCCTGTCCGGCGCCAGCCAGATGATCGACCCCTACATCCACCGCGGCCTCTGGCGCGACGTGCAGATCTGGCTGCCGGCGGTGGAATACCGCCGCGAGGAAGGCGATCTGGAAAGCCTGCGCGCGCCCACCACCGTGCCGCTGGTGATCAAGATCTTCCCCATGATGACCTGGCTCTGGCTCGGCCTGCTGCTGGCGCTAACCGGCGCCATCGCCGCCATGCGCCACGAGCTGAGACGGGTGTGAGGATGGGGCTCACGCGGAGACGCCTCACGCCCGCCGATGTCTATTTCGGACGGGGACAGACCATCCTGCTCGAAAGGGAGAAGATCAAACGCAAGACCATCCAACAACGCCGCTTGCAGCACGCCAAGGCGGCTGCTTAAACTGACAACCCAGATGAGCCAGACCCTCCCTTAGCAAACAGGCTCTCCTGTCCCAAGTATTCTGACGACGGACATGGTTGAGCAACTCGTTCATCATTTCCAGGAGGCCGGGGATCTCGATATATCTCTAAAATATCTCGTAGCATCCGGGCAAAAAAGCCTCGATGTCTACGCAATCGATTCGGCGCGACATCAGTTCATGTCCGCACTATCTTTGACCAAACTTGCACCAGATCGTCTGGCCAAGTCTGACTTCTTGGATTTGGTTCTTTTTTGTGTTCGTATGCTAACGCTTGATGGAGCTGTCGTGCCTGCGACGGATCTTTGCGAAGAATATGCTTCCCTGTTCGAGCTTGCCGAGTCTCGCACGCATCTGGCGCTATATCCAGCATATTTCGGATTCTGCCTTTTGAACCTTGCTCGTTTTGAGCAGGCTAAACGGGTGCTACAGCGCGGTGTCAATGTAGCCGAAGAGGTTCATGACGAGGTTTCCTTGGCTCATTCCTACATGTCGCTGGGAATGACTGAATTCATAACGAATCCATATAACGACGACAATCGGGCGAAGGCCATTGCCATGGTCAAATCGGCAAGTATGACTGGTCGGCGTGTCGGTGACGATTATCTCGCCAGCTTCTCAATTTATGGGCTAAACATCTTGGGCATTATGTCCGGTAACCTTCGTGAAGCCCGTGTGCATGGAGAGGCCCTTCTAAAGCTGGCAGAGGAAGATGGAAACCTCATGGCTCGCCAGACTGGTTTGGCTGCGATGGGTTGGCTTTCATTGTTTGCGGAGGATTTGAATGATGCCAGTGCAAGGGCCGAAGAGGCGTCGGCTCTTGCGCTTACCGCAATAAATCGTTGGCCAATTCAAGGCTTGACCCTCGCTTGCAAGGCGGAGAACACAGGCGAAGAGTTCGACGTTGTGGTGAGCGACGGCGGCATCGAGTTTCCGGCCTGGAACATGACCTTCGCGCTCTATCACGAGACCACGAAGGGCGACCGCTTCTATGCCTACAAGGCGGGGGAAGAGGGTGTCTACCTGTCCGTGCTGAGCGGCGAGGCGCCCGCCTTCAGGCTCAGCGCCATCAGTATCGACGGCAATCGCGTCGACGACGACTGGGCGAACTGCGCCCCCAAATAGCCGCCATGCCCATCGGCCGGGCCCACTACCAGAACCGCGCCAAGCGGGCCGGGCCAGCGACTCCCGCTCAGCGTGATGCTGCGCACGCCGCCATGGGCCACGGAGGGCAGTGCGGGGATGATCGCGCGGGCGGGGTGTCGTATGCTGCGGGCTCGTCGGACAGACAGGTGACAGGACATGACGAAGCTTGCCGTGAATGCGCGGGACGACGCGCTCGTGCTCATCGACATCCAGTACGATTTCTGCCCGGGCGGCGCGTTGGCGGTGCCCGAGGGGGATCGGGTCGTTCCGGTGGCGAACGCGCTCGCGGCACGCTTCGACTGTGTGGTCCTGACCCAGGATTGGCATCCGGCCGGGCACCGGTCCTTCGCGTCGGCACATCCCGGAAAGGCGCCCTTCGAGATCGTGGAGATGCCCTATGGGCCGCAGGTGCTGTGGCCCGACCATTGCGTCCAGGGCACGCGGGGCGCGGCCTTGCATGACGGCCTGCAAGCGGACCATGCCAGCGTCGTCGTGCGAAAGGGGTTCCGTGCGGAGATCGATTCCTATTCGGCTTTCTTCGAGAACGACCGGACGACCGCGACCGGCCTCTTCGGTTATCTCAAGGAACGGGGCATCGAGCGCGCCTTCCTCTGCGGCCTGGCGACGGATTTCTGCGTTCAGTATTCGGCCCTGGATGCGCGCCGCGTCGGCCTCGCCGCCGTGGTGGTCGAGGATGGCTGTCGTGCCATCGATCTCGACGGCTCGCTCGCCGCGGCGCTGGCAGCGATGGGTGAGGCCGGCGTGGTCCTCGCCGCGTCCGCGGATATCGACTAGACGCGTCTGAAAACAGCCACCAGTTCGAGCTCGGCGGACCAGGGGAACTGGTCGATGGGGGTGATCGCCTCGATGCCATAGCCGCCATCGACGAGGCTGCGGGCGTCGCGGGCGAAGGTGCCGGGATCGCAGCTGACGGCGATGACGCAAGGCACGGCGCTGGCGGCAAGCGCCTGGGCCTGGGCGCGGGCGCCGGCGCGGGGCGGATCGAAGATCACGGCATCGAAGCGGGCCAGCTCGTCCGGGCCGAGCGGGCGGGCGAACAGGTCGCGGGTCTCGTCCGGCCTGGCGGCGGCATTGCTGTCGACGCGGTGCGTGTTGCGTCCCGGGGCGAGGGTGCCGCTGCCGCTGAACAGGTCGGCGACGGTCCTGGCCTCGCCCAGGCCGGCCGCCACCGCGGCGCGGATGGCCGCTTCGCCCTCTGCGCTCGGCTGCAGGAAGGCGCCCGGCGGCAACGATAGGTCATTTACGCGCACCTCCCGCCGCACCGCTATGGGCCCGTCGTCCTCCCAGGCCAGGCTGGCGATATCCTCCGCCTCGGCGAAGGCGGCGAGCCGCTCGCGCTCGGCCAGGCTGGGGCCGCGCCGGCGGGCGACGACCAGATCGAGGCCGGTGTCGGATGCCAGGGCCTGGATGGCGAGGCGCTCGCCGTCGGCCAGCAATTCGGTGCAGAGCGCGCGCAG
>CAZKTK010000365.1:0-3779 GCA_964555535.1 uncultured Rhodospirillaceae bacterium | reverse complement strand
GCCCGCGTGGTCGACAGCACCACCGAGTCCTTCGTATTCGAGATCACCGGCTCGACCGACAAGATCAACGCCTTCATCGCCCTGATGAAGCCGCTCGGCCTGGCCGAGGTCTCGCGAACCGGCGCCGCGGCGATTGCCCGCGGGCCCGGCGGCCTCGCTTAAGTTTTACCAATCCGGCGCCGCGCCATGAGCGTGCGCCATCAGCAGTCGAAGGGAAGACGACAATGCGTGTCTATTACGATCGCGATGCGGATGTGAATCTGATCAAGTCGCGGCAAGTCGTGGTCATCGGTTACGGCAGCCAGGGCCATGCCCACGCCGCCAATATGCGCGATTCCGGCGTCGAGAATGTGATCATCGCCCTGCGCCCGGGCTCGGCCTCCGCCGCCAAGGCGGAAGCCGCCGGCTTCAAGGTCATGAGCGTGCCGGAAGCCGCCGCCGTGGCCGACGTCATGATGATGGCAACGCCCGATGAGTTGCAGGGCCAGATCTATCGCGACGAGCTGCACGGCAACATGAAGCAGGGCGCGGCGCTGGCTTTCGCGCACGGCCTCAACATCCACTTCAAGCTCATCGAGCCGCGCGAGGATCTCGACATCTTCATGATCGCGCCCAAGGGCCCCGGCCACACGGTGCGCTCGGAATATGTTCGTGGCGGCGGCGTGCCGACCCTGGTCGCCGTCGATCAGAACGCCTCGGGCAATGCGCTCGAGATCGCGCTTTCCTACGCTTCCGCCATCGGCGGCGGCCGCGCCGGCGTCATCGAGACCACCTTCCAGGAAGAGTGCGAGACCGACCTCTTCGGCGAGCAGGTGGTGCTCTGCGGCGGCATGACCGCGCTGATCACCGCCGGCTTCGAGACCCTGGTCGAGGCGGGCTACGCGCCCGAGATGGCCTATTTCGAGTGCCTGCACGAGGTCAAGCTGATCGTCGACCTGATCTACGAGGGCGGCATCGCCAACATGCGCTACTCGATCTCCAACACCGCCGAATATGGCGACTATGTCAGCGGCCCGCGCATCATCAACGACGAGGTGCGCGCCGAGATGAAGCGCGTGCTCGACGACATCCAGTCGGGCCGCTTCACCCGCGACTGGATGCTCGAATGCGGCGCCAACCAGCCGAGCTTCAAGGCGCTCCGCCGCCGCTCAGGCGAGCACCAGATCGAGGAAGTCGGCGAAAAGCTGCGCGCCATGATGCCCTGGATCGCCGAGAACAAGTTGGTCGACAAGACCAAGAACTAGGCCGAGCCGAAAACGCCCCTGGCCGGAGCCCGCGCGCTTCGGTCGGGGGCTTTTTTTGTGCGCCCCTCTTATTGGATGGAAATGGATGGACAAAAGGAGAAAATGATGCTTGGCTGATATTGGATGGAAATGGATATCAAAATGGATGCCGGTTTCACCCTATCAAGCCTGACCATCACCCCGGAGGTTCTCGGTCTCATCGCCGAAATCGACGAGTTCAAGGGCGCCTGGAAAGCGATCGGACGGATCGCGCCGGATCGCCTGTCCGGATTACGCCACGTCGCGACCATTGAAAGCATCGGTTCCTCCACCCGTATTGAAGGGGCCAGGCTCTCCGACCGGCAGGTCGCCCATCTGCTCTCCAGTATCGGCAACGATTCCTTCTCCACGCGGGACGAACATGAGGTCGCCGGCTACGCGGCCGTGATGGAGACGGTGTTCGAAAGCTGGCAGGCGATACCGCTCAGCGAAAACCACATCAAGCAGCTTCACCGCGACCTGTTGCGTTATACCGCCAAGGACATGCCTCACCGGGGAAACTACAAGACCTCGGCCAACCGGATCGAGGCGTTCGGCCCTGACGGGGAAAGCCTGGGCGTGCTCTTCGAGACAGCAACGCCCTACGACACGCCGCGCCTGATGGGCGGACTGGTCGATTGGGGGCGCAGCGCCCTCGACAGCAATCACCTGCACCCGCTGTTAGTCATTGCGATCTTTGTTGTCGTCTTTCTCGAGATCCATCCCTTCGAGGATGGCAACGGGCGGCTGTCACGCATCTTGACCACGCTGCTTTTGCTGCGGGCAGGCTATGCGTATGTCCCCTACAGTTCTCTGGAAAGCGTGATCGAGCACAGCAAAGAGGACTACTACCGGGCTCTGCGCCAAACCCAGGGCACGATCCGCAGCAAGGCACCGGACTGGCAGCCCTGGATCACCTATTTCCTGAAAGCGCTGAGGGCACAAAAGCATCGCCTTGAGATGAAAATGGCGCGCGAGCAGCTTGTCCTCGGTGATTTGCCGGCGCTATCGGTGCGGATTCTGGAACTCACCCGAGAGCGTGGACGCGTCACGGTCGCCGAGGCGTCGAAGGCAACAGGCGCCAACCGCAATACGATCAAGGATCATATCAAGGCGCTCACCACGGCCGGCCACCTCACCCGGCACGGGGCAGGCCGTGGAACGTGGTACTCGCTGATATGAACGTGGAGGTGCCCGATCGGGGAGGTTGACGAAAGGCTGCGCGACGATGTCCTAGGAGTTCGGATTATTAAGGGGACATATTATTAAGGGGACATCATACCTATTTCTTGCCGCCGCCTGTGCGCTCGCTTAAAGTTCCCCGATGGCACGTTTGGCGCGCGTTGTGGCGCCGGGACTTCCGCATCATGTGACCCAGCGGGGCAACCGGCGCCAGCAGACTTTCTTCGGCGACGATGATTATCGGCTTTATCGTGAGCTGATGGCCGAGTGGTGCGGGCGCTGCGGCGTCGAAATCTGGGCCTATTGTTTGATGCCCAATCACGTGCACCTTATCGCCATTCCCGACAAGGCGGACTCGCTAACCCGCGGCATCGGCGAAGCGCATCGGCGCTACACTTGGCATATCAACCGTCGCGAGGACTGGCGTGGACACCTCTGGCAGGGGCGCTTCGCGTCGTTTCCCATGGACGAGCCACACCTGTTGGCGGCGGCGCGCTATGTCGAACTCAATCCGGTCCGCGCTCGCCTGACGCGCTCGGCCAGGGCCTATCGTTGGAGCAGCGCAAAGGCGCACCTCAAGGGCCTAGACGACGACCTGGTCGCGGTGTCGCCGCTGCTGGACATGGTCAGCGACTGGAAAGCTTTCCTCGCCGCCGGGCTAGACGAGGCCGACCACGAGGCGCTTCGTACGCACGAACGCACCGGTCGGCCGCTCGGCGGCGAAACGTTTCTCAGTGGCCTCGAAGACCGATTGGGCCGGACCTTGAAGAAACACAAACCGGGGCCTAAGCCGTCGGCATCGGTAAATAAATAAGGTGTCCCCAAAATAAAGCCCTTCAACTCACGTGCGAGCAAGCGTACGCGCCGCAGCGCAACCGCTCAAGGGAGCTGTTGCGCTTCAGGAATCGACCGCGCCGCTTATCTTTCGGGCACCGGCACGAAATCGTACTCTCCGGGCCCCTGCACGATCAAAAAGCGGCTGGGGTGTTCGGCGGCGGCGTTGCGCACCTCGTGGGCGCGGCCGGTGGGCACCAGGCAGGTGTCGCCAGGGCCCAGGTGAAATTCCTCGTCCGGTTTGCGCGTCAGCACCGCGATGGCGCCGGCCAGGCAATAGAAGCGGTCGTCGACATTTCTGTGCAGGTGCCAGGGCACCGCCTCGCCGGCGTCGAGGGTGATCTCGAGGACCCGCAAATCCGGTGTCTCGGCGACGATTTTGGTCTCGGCGACCCGATACTCGGTTTCCCAGGGCCGCTTGGCGCTCTCGCTCATCGATCACTCCTACTGTGACGGACGCGTCGTTTAGGCTATATTACAGTTGCTTGCGTCCCGGGATTG
>CAZKTK010000364.1:0-3803 GCA_964555535.1 uncultured Rhodospirillaceae bacterium | reverse complement strand
CCGGCAACCGCATCGTCGCCGAGATCGACGGCATGCTGGCGCTGCGCGAGGAGAATGCGGCGCTGCACCAGGCCATCGACCGCCTCAAGCGCTGGGAGCTTGTGGCACGGCGCATGGAGGCGGAGAACGCCGCGCTCCGCGGCCTGCTCAACCTGCGGGTCGAATCCAGCCCGAGCTTCGTGACCGCACGGGTGATCGGCGACTCGGGCAACGCCTATGTGCGCACGCTCCTGGCCAATATCGGCGCCGTGGACGGCGTCGTTAAGGGCCAGGCGGCGATCACCGGCCAAGGCATGGTGGGCCGAGTTGTCGAGGTCGGCCGCCGGGCCTCGCGGGTGCTGCTGGTCACCGATCTCAACTCGCGCATCCCCGTGGTTATCGAGTCGACCCGACAGCGCGCCGTTCTCGCCGGCGACAACACCGAAACCGCCCGTCTCACCTTCCTGCCGCGCGATGCCCAGGTCGCCATCGGCACCCGCGTCGTGACCTCGGGCCATGGCGGCGTGCTGATGCCGGGCCTGCCCGTGGGCGTGGTCTCCTCGATCACCGACGGCGTCGTTCGCGTACAGCCTTTGGCCGATCTCGGGCGCATCGAATATGTCCGCCTGATCGCCTGGCAGGGCCCGCGTTTCGAGGCCATGCCCGAGCCCGCCGGGCCGCCAGAGCCGGCAACGGAAGCGATCGTGCCATGAGGGGCGAGCCCGACCTCTGGCACCGGGTGGAATCCGGCCTGCGCGCGGCCTTGCCGGTAACCCTGGCACTGCTGCTGACGCTGGCCTGCGCCTTGCCGCTCGGACCGCCCGGGCTCGGTCAGATCATGCCCGCCTTGCCGATGATCTGTGTCTTCTACTGGACCGTCTATCGCGGCGATCTGATGCCGCTGCTGGCAACCTTCGTCATCGGCATCGTGCACGATTCCCTGAGCGGCGCCCCCCTCGGCGGCGGCGCCATCGTGCTGCTCGCCTTGCACGGGCTCGCCGCCAGCCAGCGGCGTTTCTTCCATGGCAAGACCATCACCGTGGTCTGGGCCGGCTTCTCCGCCCTCGTCCTGGTCGCCCAGGCCTTCGGCTGGATGGTTGCCTCGCTCTATCACCTGCAGGCCCTGCCACTGGCGCCCGCCGTCTTCCAGGCCCTGTTGACCATCGCCCTCTATCCCGTGATCGCGCTGCCTTTCGGAATCGTTCTGCGCGAGCTGCTTCAGCCCCTGCCGGCAGCACCGCGATGAAGCGCCAGGACGCGGACTGGCGCCGCCGCTTCAGCCGCCGCGCCGCCATCCTCGGCGCGGGCAAGCTGGGACTCATGGGCCTGCTTGGCGGCAGGCTCTATTATCTGCAAGTGGTGGAAGCGCCCAAATATCGGGTGCTGGCCGATGAGAACCGCATCAACCTGCGCCTGCTTGCGCCGCCGCGCGGGCGCATTCTTGACCGTTTCGGCATCGAGCTTGCCGGCAACCGGCAGAATTACCGCCTGGTCATGGTGCCCGAACAGGCGCGCGAGACCGCAGCCGTTCTCGATTCCCTGGCCAATTTCGTGCCGCTGGAGGCCGGCGAGCGCGACCGGATCCTGAGCGAGATCGCCCGCAAGCGACCCTTCGTGCCGATCACCGTGCGCGAGCATCTGTCCTGGTGGCAAGTGGCAGAGATCGAGGTCAACGCCCCCTATCTTCCCGGTATCTCCATTGACGAGGGGCGCCTGCGGCAATATCCGCAGGCCGCCTCGCTGGCCCATGTGCTGGGCTATGTGGCGGCGGTGGCACCAGAGGAGCTGACCGGCGATCCGCTGCTCGAGCTGCCCGATTTCCGCATCGGCAAGAACGGCGTCGAGAAGATCCACGATCTCAACCTGCGCGGCCGCGCCGGCAGCCAGCAGGTGGAGGTCAACGCCCATGGCCGCATCATCCGCGAGTTGGACCGCAGCGAAGGCAGCCCCGGCGCCGATGTGCAATTGACCCTCGATCAGGGCCTGCAGGCCTTCGCCGCCGACCGTCTGGCCGCGGAAAGCGCTTCCGCCGTGGTCCTCGATGCAAACGACGGCGCCGTGCTGGCGCTGGCCTCGACGCCGTCCTTCGACCCCAACCTCTTCAACCAGGGGCTTACCCACGGGCAGTGGCGGGCGCTGGTCGACAATCCCCGCGCGCCGCTCATCAACAAGGCGGTCAGCGGGCAATATCCGCCGGGCTCCACCTTCAAGCTGGCGGTGGCACTGGCGGCGCTGGAATCGGGCCTGGTGGGGGCCGGGCACAGCGTCTATTGTCCGGGTCACATGAAGCTCGGCAATCGCCGTTTCCATTGCTGGAAACGCGGCGGACATGGCCGGCTCGGCCTGGTCGAGGCCCTGTCCCAGAGCTGCGACGTCTATTTCTACGACATCGCGCTGAAAATCGGCATCAAGCGCATCGCCGAGACGGCGGAGAAGCTGGGGCTCGGCAACCGCCTCGGCATAGACCTGCCGAGCGAGGCGGGCGGCCTCATCCCCACCCCCGCCTGGAAGCTCGCCAACTGGGGCACGAAGTGGCATCAGGGCGAGACCCTGAATGCAGGCATCGGCCAGGGCTTCGTTCTGGCGACGCCCCTGCAGCTTGCGATCATGTGTGCCCGCATCGCCAATGGCGGCTATGCCGTCACGCCCCGCCTCACCCACGCCGTCCGCCTGGAGAACGGCACCGATCTCTCCGACTGGCCGGAGCGCCCGGGCAAGCTCGACATTCGCGACAGTGCCCTTGCCCTGGTGCGCGAGGGCATGAGCGCCGTGGTCAACCATCGCCGCGGCACGGCCTACGCCACGCGTATCGATGACGAGGCCCACGCCATGGCCGGCAAGACCGGCACCAGCCAGGTGCGCCGCATCACCAAGGAAGAGCGCGACGCCGGCATAACGCGCAATGAGGACCGGCCCTGGAAGCATCGCGACCACGCGCTATTCGTCGGCTATGCGCCCCTGCACGCGCCGCGCTATGCGTGCGCCGTGGTGGTCGAGCACGGCGGCAGCGGCTCGACAGCGGCGGCGCCGATGGCGCGCGACATTCTGGCCGAGGCGCAACGCCGCGATTCCGCCCGCGCGCCCCTGGCCCCGGCGGCGGCCGTCGCGCCGACAAACGGGGAGGTCTGAAACGATGGCGCTGGCAGGAGGCATGGGGGGCGGGCTGCGTACGCCCCAGGCCTCCCTCGTAAGCCGCCTGCTCGGCCTCAACTGGCCCCTGGTCTGGCTGGTCGCCACCCTCGCCGCCATCGGCTTTGCCATGCTGGTGTCGGCAGCGAACGGCAGTGTCGAGCCCTGGGCCTGGCGCCAGGGCGTGCGCTTTGGCGTGGGCCTCTGCGTGGCCGTGATCGTGGCGCTGATCGATCTTCGTTTCTGGCTGCGCTGGGCCTATCTGATCTATGCCGGCGCGCTGCTGCTGCTGCTCGCGGTCGAAGCCATGGGCACTATCGGCATGGGCGCCCAGCGCTGGATCGATCTCGGCCTCCTCCGCCTGCAGCCCTCCGAGGTGATGAAGGTGGCCATGGTGCTGGCGCTGGCGCGTTACTTTCATAGCCGCGGGGCCGAAGAGATGCGCCGCCCCCTGGTGCTGGCCCTGCCGCTTGCCCTGATCGGCCTGCCCGCCGGCCTGGTGCTGCTGCAGCCCGACCTCGGCACCGCCATGATGCTGTTGCTGGCCGCCGGCGCACTGCTGGTGGTGGCGGGTGTGAAGCTCTGGATGCTGGGCGCCCTGGCGGGGCTGGCGGCCGCCGCAACCCCCCTCGCCTGGCACTTCCTGCACGACTATCAGCGCCGCCGCCTGCTGACCTTCCTCAACCCCGAGAACG
>CAZKTK010000363.1:0-3804 GCA_964555535.1 uncultured Rhodospirillaceae bacterium | reverse complement strand
CCATCGCCAAGACCGGGGTCATCGACACCAAGGCGGAATACATCATCACCGTCACCTGGCCCGAGGGGAATCCCTCCGACGTGGACACATGGACCCAGGACCCGGCCGGGAACCTGACCTGGTACGCGGCCAAGGAAGCCGGTCTGATGCATCTCGACCGCGACGATACCGGCACCACGCGCGACATTCTGACCATCAACGGCGTGACCGTGGAGAACCCGCTGAATCAGGAGATCGTCTCGATCCGCGGCGTCGTGCCGGGCGAGTGGACGGTCAACATCCAGATGTACGCCTACGATCCCACGGGGCTCGAGGAATCCGCATCCAGCAATCCGCCGGTGCCTGTGACCGTGAAGGTCGAGAAGATCAATCCGGTGGTGCGCGTGGTCTTCTACGACACCCTCATCCTGCGCGGCCAGGGCGATGAAGTGACCGCGGTGCGCTTCACCATCCAGCAGAACGGCGACGTCGCGGATATCAACCCACTTCCCAAGAAGCTGTTCCGCGCCACCTGAGGTCTGCAAGATGGATTCCGACACCATTCGGCCGCGGCGGAGCCTGATTTTCTGCCCCGGCAACAAGCCCGAGATGTTTCCCAAGGCGCTGGGGACAGGGGCCGATATCGTGACCGTCGACCTCGAGGACGCCGTGGCGCCGGATTACAAGAACGACGCTCGCGCCAAGACCATGGCGCTGTTCGAGCGCGCGCAAGCCGACGACGGCGTCGAGCGTATCGTGCGCATCAATTGCCTGCGAACACCTGAAGGGTTGCGCGACACCCTCGCCATTCTCGACAGCGAGATGCCGCCGCCTGCCCTGATGCTGACCAAGGTCAAGACGCCGGATGAAGTGCGTCTGCTCGACGAACTGCTGAGCGGCAGTCACGCGCATATCCGCTTCCATGTCATCATCGAGACCAATGACGGGCTCGATGCGGCCTACGAGATCGCGCACGCTTCGCCGCGCATCGACTCGCTCTTGTTCGGCGCCGTCGATATGGCGGCGGAGCTGCGCACGGAAGTGAGCTGGGACACCTTGCTCTATACGCGCTCGCGCCTCGTCCATGCCGCAGCGGGCGCGGATGTGGATCTGATCGATGTGCCTTTTCTCGATCTGGAGGACCAGGCCGGGCTGGAAGCCGAGGCCAAGGCCTGCGCGGCGCTCGGTTTCACGGGCAAGGCGGCAATCCATCCCAAGCAGATCCCCGTCATCAACGCCGTGTTCAGTCCCAGCGCCGAGGATCTTGACCGGGCGCGGCGCATTATCGATGCCTTCGAGAGCGGCAATAGCGGCCTGGTGGTGATCGACGGCAAGCTGATCGAAAAGCCGGTATTGCGCTCCATGTACCGCATGGTCGCGATTGCCGAGCGCATTGCATGAGGGTCTAGACGTGGCACCGGATTCACACACGCTCATGCTCGGCGAGATAGAGCTGGTCGGCGCCTATGTGGTGATAGCGACCCTGTTGCTCTCCATCGCCATCTGGAACCGCCAGCGCTGGTGGATCCGGGCCACCGCCATAACCATCACCTTCGCCTTCTTCTTCATCTCCTGGGTCTCGGTCCGCAATCTGCTTGGCTGGCCGACGGAACAGGAATTGCCGGGCCGCTTCGAGCTGCTTTTCGCCACCGTGCAGGAGCCGGACGAGGTCATGCGCACCCCGGGCGCCATCTATGTCTGGGCCATGAGCCTGCCTGGCGAGGGGCCCGTCTCCGAAGCCGATATCTACAATCCGGCGGAATTCGACACGCGGGTCGGGCCCGAGCAGATGCCGCGGGCTTACAAGCTGCCCTATGACCGCACCACCCACCGGGAGGTGCACGAGGCGGTCATCAAGATCGTTCAGGGCACGCGCCAGGTGGGCGTCACCGACCGCAAGCCGAAGAAGCCGGGCGAATCGGAGGATCAGTCCGAATTCAGCTTCTACGACCGGCCCGATCCCATCCTGCCGCCCAAGGCGGGTGAGCCGTAGCGGCGAGCGTCTGGCTCGGTTTCATCATATTGCCTTGGAAGAAGTCCTTGGCGCGTGACCAGTTCGGCTTACTTTGATTCCACGCGATGACATCAATGGGCGAACGACAATGAGCAATCGGCGCGAGGCCGTGCCTGTTGGCGACGATGCGCAGTTCCTCGAGATTCTAAAGGGCTGGAAGCAGGGTGTTGCGATCCGGCAGGACGAAGGATTCGTCTTCGTCAATCAGGCATTCGCCGACATGTGCGGCTACGATTCTCCGGAGGAGGTGCTTGCTCTGGGGTCGGCGATTTCGCTCGTAGATGAAAGCGATTGCAAGAAAGTCAGCAAACTATACGCAGAGCGTGTCGGCGGTGGGGATGCGCCGGATTGTTACGAGATCCGGTTCCTGCACAAGAGCGGCCCTCCCTGGTGGGCTGAGAACCGCGTTCAGGTGGTCAGCTGGCACGGCCGTCCCGCCGTGATGATGGGCGTCAGCGACATCAGCGAGCGCAAACGCGCCGAGGAGGCATTAAGCGACAGCGAAGAACGCTTCAGGGATTTTGCCGAGGTCGCATCCGACTGGTATTGGGAAACCGACGCGGACCATCGCTTCAAGGAGTATTTCATCAATGATTCCGAGGCGACCGCCAATCCGGATTGGAGCGGAACCATTGGCAAGACCCGCTTGGAGCTGAGGCCTGCCGACGATACCGACGACGAGAAATGGCAGCGCCATCGCGCCGATCTGGAGGCCCACCGTCCGTTTCGCGGTTTCACCTATAGGCTGCAGAACGGCAAGGGCGCATACCGCCATGTGCGGATAAGCGGCAAGCCCGTCTTCGACGCAAAGGGAAACTTTGCCGGCTATCGGGGGACCGGTGCCGATATCACCGAGCTCCGCCGACGCGACGCCGAACTGATGCAGAGCGAACAACGATTCCGCAATATCGTCGAGGGCTCCATCCAAGGCGTTGCCGTCGTCAGAGACGATCACGTGGTGTTCGCCAATCAGGCCCTGGCCGACATCTTCGGTTTCAGCCATCCGGATGATGTGTTGGGCGCCGAGACGCTTCGCTCGCTCGTTCTGAAAAGCGACCTGGAGAAGATGCAGGGCTATAGCCGGAACCGATTGCAGGGCAAACCTGCGCCAGGCCGATACGAATTCCGGGCGAGACGCAAGGATGGTCCTCGCATTTGGCTCGAGACCCAGCCCTCGATCGTGGAATGGGATGGTGTTCTGGCCACCCAATTCTTCATCGCGGACATAACGGACCGAAAGGTTGCCGAGGCGGAGGCACGGGAAAGCAATCGGCGTTTCCGCAGTCTGCTCGAGCAGTCCATTCAAGGGATCGGCATCAGACAGGACGACAAGGTCGTCTTCGCCAACCAGGCGCTCGCCGATCTCTTCGGCTATGACACGCCCGAGGAAATGCTCGCCTTGGAGTCGGTAGAGAAGTTGCAGGCACCGGAAGAATCCGAACGCATCAGGGCTTACAAGGAATCGCGCGAGCAGGGCCTCGATGCACCGCCGCAATACGAATATCGCGGCCGCCACAAGGATGGTTCGATCATGTGGCTGGAAAATCGTGTCCAGCAAGTGATTTGGAAGGGCAGGCCTGCCGTCCTCGGCATGACGACGGATATCGGTGCCCGCAAGCGCGCCGAGGAGGCGTTGAGCCAGGCCTACGACCAACTCGAAGCGAAGGTCGAGGAGCGCACGCGCGAGCTTCAAATCGAGATCGCCGAGCGCAAGGCGGCGCAGGACGATGCGACACGGGCCAACCGGGCCAAGTCCGAGTTCCTGTCGTCGATGAGCCACGAGCTGCGCACGCCGCTCAATGCCATTCTTG
>CAZKTK010000362.1:0-3811 GCA_964555535.1 uncultured Rhodospirillaceae bacterium | reverse complement strand
CACACCCTTGGTAAGGGTGGGGTCGGGTGTTCAATTCACCCCGGCGGCACCACCTTTCATAAGCCCCAGAGCATATTTCGATCGTGGCACTCCAGGCCTCGGCGACTTCGGTTGAGTAGACGCTCGGGCCGAGCATTGTCTCCACCGTCTCGAGCTGGATCTGGCTGGTATCGGCACCACGCAAGACGATGCGTTCAATCGTCGCCTCGCCCAGCAGGCGCGCTTGACAGGCCAGCCGCACCGATCCCTCCACAACCCGCACCCGGCAATTTGACGGCGTCGCCGGCTCCCTCACACCTCCGCACATCTGCGTGAGTGTCACGCACAGATGTGCCATCGGCCCTATCTTCATTGCCGACAACAGCGATATCTGGAGGTGGGTATTGGTATATGGCGGCAATCTCCAGGGAGCGTCCCAGCCGCACGAGTTCCGATAAGCCGGTGGGCCTGAGGGAGCCGCGGCTTTTCATTGCCAGCCGTGTCGGCATGCGGCTTGCGCTTGCCGTGTTTCTCGCCATCGTGGTGGTTGAGGCGACAGTCCTCATTCCCTCCTATCTCATTCAAAAACAAGTCTTGCTGGATCGCCTGACCCAGGGCGCCTTTGCGGCAGCGGATGCGGCGTTAGGCGCACACGGTCACGACCGGGACCGTGACCTTCGCGTCTACGCTGCCATTCTGGCCCACGGCAACGATATGATCATGGGCGCGAGCCTTTTTCACGACGACGGCTCGCAGATCAGCACCACCGGCGATGCCCCGGGACTGGGGTTTGCCGATACGTCGGAGGGAATCGTCCAGCAAAGAAGCGACAATGGCGACTGGCTGGACATTGCCTGGTTGAGCGAGCAAAGCGGTTTGCCTTTTGCCGTGATCATGCGCCTCGATGCCCGCGGTATCGACGAGGCGCTATTGGCCTATGTCGGACGCGTCATGGCCATTGTGCTGGTGTTGTCGATCGTGGTCTGCGCCACGACCATGCTGATATTCGACCGCATGGTGCTGACACCCATTCTGCGGCTAGGCCGGCGTCTCGATGCCGTGCGCCAGGATCCGTCCAATGCTACTGCCCTGCTCATCAAGGTCGGCCGCGAGGACGAAATCGGGGAGCTTCAGGAAGCCTTCAATCAAACCGCCACAGGCCTCGCCGATACGGTGACGAGGCTCGAAGACGCGCTCAACGCCCTGAAGCACGCCAAGGCGGACCTGGAACGCAAAGTGACGGAGCGCGAGGTGGCGCAGAAAGTAGCAGCGGAGGCCAACCGCGCCAAGTCCCAGTTCCTCGCAGCGATGAGTCACGAGTTGCGTACACCGCTCAACGCCGTGCTCGGCTTCGCGCAGCTGCTTGAGAGCTATTCGGATCACCCCCTTACCGAGGAGCAGCAGGAATATGTCGCGCAAATCATGTCGGGCGGCAGTCACCTGCTGAGCCTTGTCAACGAGGTGCTCGATCTCTCGAAGATCGAGTCGGGCCATATGGATCTGTCCCTGCAGCATGTCCGGCCCGTCGAGATTATCGATGAAGCGATTGCCATGGCACAGCCATTGGCCGAGCAGCGGGGCATAACTTGGACGCTCGATCTGGACGGCGCTTCGGATCACACCGTCACGGCGGACCCGGATCGCCTCAAGCAGGTCTTGCTGAATCTGCTCTCCAACGCGGTCAAGTACAACTGTGACAACGGCTCGGTGATGGTCGCCGCCGCCCTCGCCGACGATGACCGAGTCCGGATAAGCGTGCGAGATACGGGTCCGGGCATTCCCGCCGAGGCGTTCGATGGCGTATTTGCGCCGTTCTCCCGACTCGGCATGGAGAACTCGACGATCGAGGGCACCGGCATCGGCCTCACCATCAGCCGCGAGCTGGTCGAGCGCATGGGCGGGGAATTGGATTTCGACAGCACCGTGGGCGAAGGCACGACGTTCTGGCTGGCGCTTCCCATCGATAAACCGGCATAGCCCCCTGCTTACCCCCTTGCCGAGAAGGTGAATTCCGACGATGTTCTTGGCCGTCCACATCGCTCCGGGGGGTTATCCATGGCGAGCAATCGCGAGGCGCTGCTGAGCGGCCTCAATGACAAGGCGCGGCAAATCCGGCTCGGCAGCTGGCGGGCGCTCCGCGCAGCTGGCTCGGGCCATATGGGCGGCGCCCTTTCGGCCGCCGAACTGTTGGCGGGGCTCTATTTTCATCACTTGCGCTTGCGCCCGGACGAGCCCGATTGGCCGGAGCGCGACCGCTTCGTGCTCTCCAAAGGGCACGGCAATGCGGCACTGTCGGCCGTGCTGGCGGAGGCCGGCTTCATCGATGAGGCCCTGCTCGACCGCTTCTACGGTTTCGAATCCCCCCTCGGCATGCATCCGGACATCAAGGTCGCGGGCGTCGAGATGAGCACCGGCGGGCTCGGCCACGGGCTTTCCATCGGCCTCGGCATGGCGCTGGGCGCGCGCCTGCAAGGTATGGACTTCCGCACCGTCGTGATGATCGGCGACGGCGAGCTGCAGGAAGGCTCGAACTGGGAGGCCGCCATGGCCGCGGCGCATCATGGTGTCAGCTCGCTCACCGCCATTCTCGATTACAATAAGATCCAGCAGAGCGGCCATGTGGACGCCATGCTGTCCCTGGAGCCGGTGACGGAGCGCTGGCGCACCTTCGGCTGGGCCGTGCGCGAGATCGACGGCCACGACATGGGCGAGGTCGTCGATGCCCTTGATGCCCTGCCCTATTC
Source organism: uncultured Rhodospirillaceae bacterium (assembly GCA_964555535.1). Lineage (GTDB taxonomy): Bacteria > Pseudomonadota > Alphaproteobacteria > UBA7887 > UBA7887 > UBA7887. The sequence goes on along the minus strand of CAZKTK010000362.1, from coordinate 1,088 downwards.
CGAAACCGCACCCTCAGCACTGGTCGCCCACACGGTCAAGGGCAAGGGGGCGAGCTTCGCCGAGGACAGCCATTTGTGGCATAACAATGTTGTCGACGAAGAAGTCTATGCCAAGGCCCTGGCCGAGCTGGAGGACGCAGAATGAGCGCCCTGCCCGACTGGCCCGCCATGGCCAACCAGTCCCGCCTCGCCTTCGGCCAGGCCGTGACCGCCATGGCCGAGAACGACGAGAGCGTCGTCGCCATCTCCGCCGATACCATCGACCTGATGGGCTTGCGCCCGATGATGGCAGCATCCCCCGACCGCGTCATCGAGGCCGGTATCGCCGAACAGAACGCCATGGGCATGGCCTCAGGACTCGCGACCACAGGCATGCGGCCGTTCGTCTGCGGCTATGCGCCATTCATCACCGCGCGCTCGCTGGAGCAATTGCGCAACGATGTGGCCTATGCCAACCAGCGCGTGGTCATCGGCGCGGCAGCAAGCGGCGTGTCTCTCGGCGTTGCCGGCGGCACCCACCATGCCTTGGAAGACCTGGCGATGCTGCGGGGCGTGCCCAACATGACCGTCGTGGTGGCGGCGGACGCGCCACATGCCTGGCATGCGACACGCGCCAGCGGCGACCTGGACGGCCCGCTCTATGTGCGCCTCGGCGGCCGCGTGGAAGAGACGCAAGTCACTGCTGAGGATGCCGATTTCACGATTGGCAAGGCCGACGTGCTGCGTGACGGCAGCGATATCGCCATCATCGCCTGCGGCGCCCTGGTCGCCCCAGCGCTCGAAGCCGCCGAGGCCCTCGACGCCTCCGCCCGCGTCATCAACATGCACACCATCAAGCCACTCGATGAGGCGGCAGTGATGGCGGCGGCGGAAACCGGCGCCATCGTCACGGCGGAAGAGCACCACCTTACCGGCGGCCTCGGCGGCGCCATCGCCGAACTTCTCGCCCGCGAGCGCCCCACGCCCATGCGCATGATCGGCATGCCCGACTCTTACGCCGTGGTCGGCCCCACCGGCAAAGTGCGCGAAAAATACGGCATGAGCGCCGAGGCGATCCTGGGGGGGTGTCGAGATTTGCTAGATTAGAG
>CAZKTK010000361.1:0-3829 GCA_964555535.1 uncultured Rhodospirillaceae bacterium | reverse complement strand
GATGAGTCTTGAAGCGCTGGAACTCCTCGTAGGGGCTCAAATAAGGATTGGCGTAGTCGAGCCCGATGACGAAGCCGACCGAGACCAGGTTGTCCTCCAGGTGGTAGAGGAACGAGCCGCCATAGGTCTTGGTATCCAGCGGCCAGCCGGCGGTGTGCATGATCAGCCCGGGCTTGTGCTTGGCGGGATCGATTTCCCAAAGTTCCTTCAGCCCGATGCCGTAGGTCTGGGGCTGGTCGCCGGCGAGGTCGTAGCGCGCGATCAGTTCCTTGCCGAGACTGCCGCGACAGCCCTCGGCGAAGACGGTCACCTTGCCATGCAGCTCCATGCCCGGCTGGTGGTTCGGCCCGGGCTCGCCCGCCTTGGTGATGCCCATGTCGCCAGTAGCGACGCCTTTGACGCCGCCGTCTTCGTCATAGAGCACTTCGGCTGCTGCGAAGCCGGGATAGATCTCGACGCCAAGGGCCTCCGCCTGTTCGCCCAGCCAGCGGCAGAGATTGCCGAGACTGATGATGTGGTTGCCGTGATTGCGCATGCCGGGCGGCAGAAACAGGCCGGGCACCCCGAAGCCGCCCGACTCGGTGAGGAACAGAAACCGCTCCTCGCTCACCGCCGTGGTAATCGGCGCGTCCTTGTCCTTCCAGTCGGGTATCAGCTCGTCCAGCGCACGGGATTCGAGCACCGCACCGGAAAGAATGTGAGCGCCCACCTCCGAGCCCTTTTCGAGCACGCAAACCTCGCGATCGGGCGCCAGCTGTTTGAGCCGGATCGCCGTCGCCAGCCCCGCCGGGCCCGCACCGACGATAACCACGTCGAAAGGCATCGATTCCCGTTCCATCTCCACTCTCCGTCGCGCTCGCTGGCAATCTCAGCGGAGGTCTGATAGCACATCGCGGCAACGGAGGGCAGACGCATGACCGACACCATCGCCGTCAACGGCATCGATATCGCCTATCGCTGGGACGGCCCGGAAGGGGCGCCGGTGCTGACCTTGAGCAACAGCCTGGCCTCGACCCATGCCATGTGGGACACGCAGATGCCGGCCTTGACGCCGTCCTGGCGCGTGTTGCGCTACGACACCCGCGGCCATGGCGCCAGCGGCGTCAGCGAAGGCGCCTACGGCATGGACCAACTGGCGAGCGACGTGATCGGCCTGTGGGACGCGCTCGGGGTGGAGAAAAGTGTCTTTTGCGGCCTCTCGCTCGGCGGCATGACCGGCCAGCAACTCGGCATCGCCCACGGCGACAGGCTTACCGGCCTGGTGCTCTGCGACACCATTGCCAAATGGCCCGACGGGGTGACGGCGATCTGGAACGGGCGCGTGCGCGCGGCCCAGCAGGCGGGTATGGGGCCGCTGGTGGAGCCGACGCTCGAGCGCTGGTTCACGAAGCCCTATCGCGAACGCCGCCCGGCTGCCCTCGATGCGGTCGCCGACATGATCGCCAACACACCGGTGACCGGCTATGTCGGTGCCTCCATGGGCATCGTGAAGATCAACTTTCTCGACAAGCTTTCGGCGATTGGTGTGCCCACGCTCGTGATCGTGGGCGCGGACGATCCGGCGACGACGGTAGCGGCGTCGGAGGCCATCCAGTCGCGTATTCCCGGTGCGGAATTGGCGGTGATCGACGAGGCGGCCCATCTCGCCAATGTCGAACAGCCCGAGGCCTTCAATGCGGCCTTGACGGGCTTCCTCAGCCGTTTGTAGGCGCCGCCGCAGCAAACCGCGGCAAGAGTGCTGCGTGCAATGACCCATCGCCGCAGGCGAGGATGTGGCTGCTGCCGAGCGCCGGGCCGCCGTCCCATGACGTGATAATGCCGCCGGCAGCCTCGATCAGCGGTACCAGGGCGCAAATGTCCCAGGGCTTGAGGTCGCCTTCCACCACCAGGTCGACGACTCCGGCAGCCAGCATGGCATAGGCATAGCAGTTGCCGCCGAACTGGGTGACGGCGGCGTGGCGGCGCAGGCGCTCGTAGAGGGCGCGCTGGGCCGGGCTTGCCATCATCACGGGATCGGTCATGGCCATCACCGCATCATCGAGGCGCGGGCAGGGACGGCTGGCAATGGCCTTGCCGTTGAGCGTGGCGCCGCCTGCGCTGCCGACGAACCGTTCGTCGAGCACGGGCTGGTCGACCACGCCGAGCACGGGCTCGCCCTCATAGGTCAGGCCGATGAGAATGCCGAATAGCGGCATGCCTGCGATGAAGGCGCGGGTGCCGTCGATGGGATCGATGATCCACTGCCAGGGAGCATCGGGCCGGGTGCTGCCGTGTTCCTCTCCGAGGATGCCATGCTCCGGATAGCGCGCCGCTATGCGCTCGCGAATGGCGGCTTCCGCCTCCCTGTCGGCGATAGTGACCGGCTGCATGCGCGATATCGCGGCGTCCTTCTGGTCCACCGCGAGAGGCTGGCGAAAATGGCGCGACACGACCGCTCGTGCCGCCTCGGCCAGCTCGTCGGCAAAGCCCAGCAGCGAGGCCAGCTCGCTTTGGCCGATCGGGTCAGGCATGTCAGCCCACTTGCCGCTTGGCGTCGTTGTAGAGGCCGAGCATGACGTCGTAATCCGGATTGATGTCGTAATCGACACAGCGCGCCATGTCAGCTTCGAGCGAGTACCATTGCAGCGCGTCGAGCTCGTGCGCATTGAACAGCTGCAGGACGGCGGGATCGCCCATCTGGCTGACCGGGTTGTAGGTGCCCTCGGCAAAGGCGACGGTCTTGGCGATATCGGGCTGCTGCACGTAGTCGAGAAAGTCGAAGGCCAGTGGCGAAAGCTCGGGGTTGGCCACCGTCGAGGTGATCTCGACCCAGCTGATCCCGCCCTTGCCGTCCATCGGGCCGCTCTTGGGCGTGACGCCGCGAATGTGGCGCAGGCCGTCCAGCCTGACCGGCGAGGCGGTATAGGTGCCGCCCGAGAAATAGCCGTCAATCTCGCCGTTGATCAGCGCATTGTTGATCAGCCAAGCGTCGTCGGTGAGAAAGCGGGCATTGCCCAGCATGTCTTGCGCCACGGCGTGGAAGCGGGCCAGCTCGCCGTCGTCATGGGCCCTGAAGGGATCGATGCCGGCGGCGATGCAAATGTGCAGGATGTTCCAGTTGTCGAAGGCGAGGATGGCGTAGCGGTCTTTCATCGCCGGGTCGCGAAACAGCGCAAGGCCCTGGTCCTCGGCCATCTCCAGGGAGATGTGCTTGGTATTGACGACGAAATTGAAGGGCCCGAAGCGTTGTGCCATGCCAAGCAGTCGCTCGCCGTCCTCGCTGGTGGTCCAGCGATAGGGCGCGCGGAAGGCGGGCAGCATGTGCTCCTGATAGGCCTCGTAGCGCGCGCGGTCGAGCGGCACCAGCAGCCCTTCCGGATCGAGCACCCGGCGCGCCCAAGGATTGTTGAGGGTCACCAGATCCCAGATCGCGGTCTCTCCGGAGCGCAGGCGCTCCACCGCATCGGGGTCGGAGGTATTGCGCTCGGAGCGCACCTCGCAATCGAAGCGCTCGCGGAAGGGGGCCAGTACGTTGGCGGAATCGTAGCCTTCCCAGCAATAGATATTGAGCTCTCGCTCGCGCTGGGCATGGGTGGGTGCGGGCAGCATTGTGGCTGCCGCTGCGCTTCCCACCAGAGTGGCGAAGCGGCGGCGTGTCAGAACCCCGGTCGGTTTCGACCTCTGCATCGCGCCTCTTGTCTCACCCGGCTCTAGAGCCGATTTTCCTATATTGCCGTGCCGCGGCGCAGAAAGAAAGCGGGGCGTGCCATCCGGCACGCCCCACGGGTCTCTTTCGCCATCCGGATGGTTCCGGGCGACGAATGCCGTTCGCGATCGCTTAGTAGATCGC
>CAZKTK010000360.1:0-3844 GCA_964555535.1 uncultured Rhodospirillaceae bacterium | reverse complement strand
GGCCGAGAACTCGGGCGGCGTGCATTGTCTCAAATACGGCGTTACCACCAACAACCTGCTGGGCTTGGAAATGGTGATGATGGACGGCGAGGTGATCCGCCTCGGCGGCAAGCATCTCGATGCCGAAGGTTATGACCTGATGGGTGTGCTCACGGGCTCCGAGGGCCTGCTCGGTGTCATCACCGAAGTGACCGTGCGCATCCTGCCCAAGCCCGAGACGGCGCGCGCCCTGCTGATCGGCTTTCCGACCGTGGATGCGGGCGGCGATTGCGTTGGCGGCGTCATTGCGGCGGGCATCGTGCCGGGCGGCATGGAGATGATGGACAAGGCCGCCATCCATGCGGCAGAGGATTTCTGCCACGCCGGCTATCCGCTTGATGTGGAGGCGCTGCTCATTGTCGAGCTGGACGGGCCGACGGTCGAGGTCGACGAGCTGGTCGAACGGGTGCGCGTCATAGCAGAGGGCTGTGGCGCCACGTCGCTGCGCATCAGTGAAAGCGAGGACGAGCGCCTTAACTTCTGGGCCGGGCGCAAGAACGCTTTTCCGGCTGTCGGGCGCATCTCGCCGGACTATTACTGCATGGACGGTACCATCCCGCGCGGTCAGCTGGCACACGTGCTGGCGCGCATGGGAGAGCTGTCGGAGAAGTACGGCCTGCGCGTGGCCAATGTCTTCCACGCCGGCGACGGCAATCTGCACCCGCTCATTCTGTACGACGCCAATATCCCAGGCGAGCTGGAGCGGACTGAGGAGATGGGGGCCGAGATCCTCAAGCTTTGCGTCGAGGTCGGCGGTGTGCTGACCGGCGAGCACGGTATTGGTATCGAGAAGCGGGATCTCATGGGTGAGATGTTCAACGAGGCCGATCTTGCCCATCAGCAACGGGTCAAATGCGCATTCGATCCCGAGGGCCTGCTCAATCCGGGCAAGGTGTTCCCTGAGCTTCACCGCTGTGCCGAGCTTGGCAAGATGCATGTGCATGGCGGCAAGCTGCCTTTTCCCGATATTCCCCGGTTCTGATGTCTGAGACTTTTCGGCCCAACGACGAAGAGCAACTGCGCGAAGTTGTGGCGTGGGCACTGTCCAACGAGACGCCGCTGGAGGTTGTCGGCGCCGGCAGCAAGCGTGCGCTCGGGCGGCCCGGAAACCTGCCGGCACGCGTCGAGACGGGCGCGATGTCGGGTATCCTCTGGTACGAGCCGGCCGAGCTGGCGTTGAGCGCGGCTGCCGGCACGCCCCTTGCCGAGATCGAAGCGGCGTTGGCCGAGAACAACCAGCAGCTCGCCTTCGAGCCGCCGGATCTCGGGCCCCTGCTGGGAGAGCCGGCGGGCGCGGCGACGCTTGGCGGCACCATTGCCTGCAATCTGTCGGGGCCCAGGCGCGTCAGCGCCGGCGCGGCGCGCGACCACTTTCTCGGCCTGCGCGCGGTCAGCGGGCGTGCCGAGATCTTCAAGTCCGGCGGGCGCGTGGTGAAGAATGTCTCGGGCTATGATCTCTGCAAGGTGGTGGCCGGCTCCTACGGGACGATTGCTGTGCTAAGTGAAATCACGGTCAAGGTGCTGCCGGCCCCGGAGAAGACGCGCACCGTGCTCGCCTATGCCAAATCTGACACGGATGGCATCGCGGCGCTTGGCGCCGCCGCGTCGAGTCCGCTCTCGCCGACCGGTCTCGCCCACCTCACCGCCGAGGCCGCATCAAGCTCGGCTGTCGACTATGTGAACGGCACGGCCGGCTCGGTCACGGCGGTGCGCGTCGAAGGCACGGAGACCTCGGTGCTGGCGCGCACGCAAGCGCTGCGCGACCTGCTCGGCAAGTCCGCCACGGTCGAGGAGCTGCACGGCCACAATTCGCGCGCCTTCTGGCGGGAGATCGCCACAGCCGCGCCGCTGGCGACGCATGCGGGCCCCGTCTGGCGGCTGTCCCTGCCGCCTGCGGTGGCCGCCGCCGTGGTTGCCGATATCCCGTGCGAGGCGCGCTTCTACGACTGGGCCGGCGGTCTTGCCTGGGTGGCCATGGCGCCCGGTGGCGATGGCGGTGCGGCGGCGATCCGAGGTGCCATTCAGGCTGCCGGCGCGGGCGGTTATGCCACGCTGATCCGGGGCGACGCGGAATTGCGCGCACGCATCCCCGTCTTCGAGCCGCAAGCGGCACCGCTGGCGGCATTGTCGGCGCGGCTCAAGGAACAGTTCGATCCCGAGGGCGTGCTCAATCCGGGTCGCATGGTGGCGGAGGGCTGAGCGGTGCAGACCCTGTTCTCCCTGGCCCAACTTGCCGATGCGGACGTCAAGGAAGCCGAGAGCATCCTGCGCTCCTGCGTTCATTGCGGGTTCTGCACCGCGACCTGCCCGACCTATGTGCTGCTCGGCGACGAGCGCGACAGCCCGCGCGGGCGCATCTACCTGATCAAGGAGATGCTGGAGGGCGGCGAGACGCCGAGCGAGCGCATCGTCACCCATATCGACCGCTGTCTCGGCTGCCTGTCCTGCATGATCACCTGCCCCTCGGGCGTGCACTACATGCATCTGGTCGACCATGCGCGACGACGCATCGAGGCCGTTTTCAAGCGTCCCCTGGGGGATCGCCTGCTGCGCAAGCTTCTGGCCTTCGTGTTGCCCCGGCCCGGCATCTTCCGCCTGTCCCTGATCGCCGCGCGGCTGGGCAAGCCTTTGCGCGGTCTCATGCCGGGCCGCCTCGGCGGCATGCTCGACATGGCGCCGGCACGCCTGCCCGCGGCCTCGCCCGGCGACCGCCCGCAGGTCTTTCCGGCCGAGGGCACCCGCCGCATGCGCGTCGCCCTGATGACCGGCTGTGCCCAGAAGGTGCTCGCGCCGCAGATCAACGAGGCGACCGTGCGCCTGCTGAGGCGCCACGGCTGCGAGGTCGTGGTCTCTGCCGGGGCGGGCTGCTGCGGCGCGCTGACCCATCACATGGGCCTGGAAACCGATGCCTTGGCAAGCGTGCGCGCCAATATCGCCGCCTGGTCGCGCGAGATCGCGGGCGAGGGGCTCGACGCCATTGTCATCAATGCCTCGGGCTGCGGCACCACGGTCAAGGATTACGGCTTCATGCTGCGCGACGATGCCGCCTGGGCGGCGCGCGCGAAAGCGGTTTCCGAGCGCACACGCGATATCAGCGAGGTGATGGCCGAACTGGGTTTGGCCGCGGCAGGCGACCATGTCGCGGGCCTGCGCGTCGCCTATCAGGCGCCGTGCTCCCTGCAGCACGGCCAGAAAGTCACGGCCCAGCCGAAGACGCTGCTCAAGGCCGCCGGCTTCGAGATCTCCGAGCCTGCCGAGCCTCATCTCTGCTGCGGCTCTGCCGGCACCTACAATTTGATGCAGCCGGAGATCGCCGAGCGCCTCAAGGCCCGCAAGCTGGCCAATCTCGAAGCCTGCGATGCCGCCGCTATCGCCAGCGGCAATATCGGCTGCATGACCCAGCTTGCCGGCGAAGGCACGCCGGTGGTGCATACGGTGGAATTGCTCGACTGGGCGACGGGCGGGCCCAAGCCCGCAAGCCTTGCGGGTTCCTGAGCAAGCCTTACTGGATATCCGAATCGGGCGGCGGCAGCTGATAACCCAGCGTTTTCTCGACCGCAAGAACGCCCGGCACGGCCTTCAATCGCTCGATCGCGTCCGGGTCGACCGAACCGGTGATAGTGCCGATCGCCTGCTGACTTGCCACATGGTCGAGGCCCTCGGCTCGCAATGCTCCTTCAACCTTGCGGAACGCTGCGTCGTCAGCCTCGCTGATCAGGATCATCAGGTCTGTCTTGGCTGCCTTGGCCATGAAACGCGGCCCCTCTTGCTCGGTGTCTTGGCCGGCGGCGTCCGCTCCGGAGCG
>CAZKTK010000359.1:1259-3851 GCA_964555535.1 uncultured Rhodospirillaceae bacterium | reverse complement strand
ATGGCAGAATTCACTCTCCCGAAGAACTCCAAGGTCGGTGCCGGCGAGACGCACAAGGCGGCGGACGGCGCGACCAATGTGCGCTCCTTCGCGATCTATCGCTGGAGCCCGGACGATGAGGAGAATCCGCGCGTCGACCGTTACGAGGTCGATCTCGACACCTGCGGGCCGATGGTTCTCGACGCCCTCATCAAGATCAAGAACGAGATCGATTCGACCCTGACCTTCCGGCGGTCCTGCCGCGAGGGGGTCTGCGGCTCCTGCGCCATGAACATAGACGGCACCAATACGCTAGCCTGCACCAAGTTCATCGACGAGGTCGACGGCGAGGTGCCGGTCTATCCCCTGCCGCACATGCCGGTGGTCAAGGACCTGGTGCCGGACCTCAACCACGTCTATGCGCAATACGCCTCCGTCGAGCCCTGGCTGCAGTCGGAGACGCCGGCGCCGCCCGACGGCGAGCGCCTGCAAAGCCCCGAGGAGCGCGAGAAGCTCGACGGGCTCTACGAATGCATTCTCTGTTTCTGCTGCTCCACCAGCTGTCCGAGCTATTGGTGGAACGGAGAGCGCTATCTCGGCCCGGCGGTCCTCTTGCAGGCCTATCGCTGGCTCGCCGACAGCCGGGACGAGGCCGCGGGCGAACGGCTCGATGCGCTGGAGGACCCCTTCAAGCTCTATCGCTGCCATACTATCATGAACTGCACCAAGACCTGCCCCAAGAGCCTGAATCCGGGCCGGGCGATCGGCGAGATCAAGAAACTGATGGTCGAGCGACGCTAACGGTGACCTTCATATGATGTGGCTTCTTCTCGTCGCCGGCCTGCTGCTGTTGCTGGTGGGCGGCGAGCTGCTGGTACGCGGCGCCGTCGGCCTGGCGCGCGGTTGGCGCGTCTCACCCCTGGTGATCGGCCTGACCGTGGTGGCCTTCGGCACCTCGGCGCCCGAGCTCGTGGTCAGCCTTAACGCCGCGCTCGGCGGCCATGCCGATATCGTGCTCGGCAATGTGGTCGGCTCCAATATCGCCAACGTGCTGGCGATGATCGGCGTCGCCGCCCTGTTCGCCCCCATCCTCATCGACGGCAGCACCGTGCGCCGCGACGGCACCATCCTGCTGCTGGTCAGCATGGTCTTCGTCGGGCTTTGCCTGCGCGGCAGCATCGACTGGCCGGTGGGTCTCGCCATGGTGGCGTCGCTCGCCGCCTATACGGTGTGGTCGTTCTGGGCCGCACGCCGGGCGCAGGCGCCCGCCATCGCCGATCTCGGCGACGAGATCGAGGAAGCGCCGTCCAAGCCCTGGCTTGCCATGGTGTTCACTGTCGGCGGCATCGGCGGCGTTGTCCTCGGCGCCGATCTGCTGATCGACGGCGCGGTGAAGGTGGCGCGCCTCGCGGGCCTTTCGGAAGCGGTGATCGGCCTCAGCCTGGTCGCCTTCGGCACCTCGCTGCCCGAGATCGCCACCGCCGGCATGGCCGCCTGGCGCGGCCACAGCGACCTTGCCATCGGCAATGCGCTCGGCTCCAACCTGTTCAATATTCTGGCCATCGCCGGCATCACGGCCCTGGTGGTGCCGGTTCCGGTCGCCGCCGAGCTGCTGGCCTTCGACCTCTGGGTGATGTTGGGGGTAACCGTCGGCCTGCTGCTGCTGTTGACCGTCGGCCGGCGCATCGGCCGCCTCGAAGGCACGGTGCTGGTCGGCGGCTACGTCCTCTACATCGCCTTCATCACCAGCGGCGGCACAATCTAGATCATGGGCAGATAGCCCGCTTCTGCGCTATCCTGCTTTTCTTTGTGACACGGGTGGGAGAGCGTCATGCGCGGATTGACACTTATTACCGTCTTGGCGATCGGCTTGGCGGCCGGCTATTACGGACGGACACTGCGGCCGGCAGACGCGCCGCAAGCACCGAGCGGCGGTGAAGTCGCGACATCGGCGCCGGCGGCGGACAGCGGCCTCGGCGATCCGGTGCGCTGGAAGATGGCGAGCTCATTCGCAGCCACCATGCCGATTCTCGGGCCCTCGATCGAGGCCTTCATCGACAATGTCGATACCACCTCCGGCGGCAACATGAAGATCAAGTTCTTCGATCCGGGCGCTCTGGTGCCGCCGCTCGAAGTGTTCGACGCGGTGGCGTCGGGCTCGGTCGACATGGGCTATTCCACGCCGGGCTTCTGGGCCGGCAAGGAAGCCGCCCTGCAGCTGTTCAGCGCCGTGCCCTTCGGCCCGGCATCCGCCGAATACATGGCCTGGTTCTATTTCGGCGGCGGCAAGGCCGAGTTCGAGGCGATCTACGCCAAGCACAACATCAAGGGCCATCTCTGCGGCCTCTTCGCGCCCGAGGCATCGGGCTGGTTCCGCGAGGAGATCACCAGCGCCGAAGACCTCAAGGGCCTCAAGATGCGCTTCTTCGGCCTCGGCGCCCGCGCCATGGAGAAGCTCGGCGTCTCGACCCAGCTCATCGCGCCGGGCGATATCTTCCCGGCGCTCGAGCTCGGCACCATCGACGCCACCGAGCTGGCGAGCCCCGCCATCGATCGCAATCTCGGCTTCTATCAGATAGCCAAGCACTATTACTTCCCGGGCTGGCACCAGCA
>CAZKTK010000359.1:0-1159 GCA_964555535.1 uncultured Rhodospirillaceae bacterium | reverse complement strand
GCCGAGCTGGTCGGCAGCGAGCACGGCAAAACCATTCCCGACGCCAAGGGCTCGATCACCCGCGGCCTCGAAGTGGTCGAGTTCGCCTGCGGCATTCCCCATCTGCTCAAGGGCGAATACACCGAAGCCGTCGGCACGGGCGTCGACAGCTTCTCCGTGCGCCAGCCGGTCGGCGTCTGCGCCGGCATCACGCCGTTCAACTTCCCGGCCATGATCCCGCTGTGGATGGCGCCGCTGGCGGTGGCCTGCGGCAACACCTTCATTCTCAAGCCCTCCGAGCGCGATCCCTCGTGCCCGCTCAGGCTGGCCGAGTTGTTCAGCGAGGCCGGCGTGCCCGATGGCGTGATGAACGTCCTGAACGGCGACAAGGACGCGGTGAACGCGCTGCTCTGCCATCCGGACGTGGCAGCGATCAGCTTCGTCGGCTCGACGCCCATCGCGCAGACCGTCTATGGCACGGCCGCCGCCGCGGGCAAGCGCGTGCAAGCCTTGGGCGGGGCCAAGAACCACATGGTGGTGATGCCCGATGCCGATCTCGATCAGGCGGCGGATGCGCTGATGGGGGCCGCGTTCGGCTCGGCCGGCGAACGCTGCATGGCGGTTTCGGTGGCGGTAACGGTGGGGGATGCCGGCGATCAGCTGATCGAACGCCTCAGCCCCCGCGTCGCCGCGCTCAAAGTGGGGCCCGGCATGGATCCCGATTCCGACATGGGGCCGCTCGTCACCAAGGCGCACTTCGAGCGCGTCAAAGGCTATATCGACCTCGGCGTCGAAGAGGGCGCCGAACTCGCGGTCGATGGCCGCGGCCTGTCGCTGCAAGGCTACGAGGGTGGATATTACTTCGGCGGCAGTCTGTTCGACCGCGTGACGCCTGACATGCGCATCTACAAGGAAGAGATATTCGGGCCCGTGCTTTCGGTGGTGCGCGCAGACACCTTCGACGCCGCGCTTGCCGTGGTCAACGGTCACGAGTACGGCAACGGCGCGGCGATCTTTACCCGTGACGGCGCCGCCGCGCGCGAATTCACCCACAGTGTTGAGGCCGGCATGGTCGGTGTCAATGTGCCGATCCCGGTGCCGATGGCGTTTCATTCCTTCGGCGGCTGGAAGCGGTCGCTGTTCGGCGGCCACTACATGCACGGCCCCGACGGCGTGCAGT
>CAZKTK010000358.1:0-3870 GCA_964555535.1 uncultured Rhodospirillaceae bacterium | reverse complement strand
GTCGGGCAGGTGATAGCGCACGTCGTTGGTGGCAACGAGCGGCAGGCCGGCGGCTTCGGCGAGTTCGGCGAGGGTCGCGAGGCGGTCCTCGTCGCGGCCGTCGAAGCCGCGGCTGACGGCGAGATGGCACTGGCCGCGATACTGGTCCGCCAGCGCCGTCACGGCCTCAGCGAAACCGGCATCGGGAATGCCGTCAGGCGGCAGTAGGATGAGGATCTGGCCTTCGGCATGCTCCGCGACATCGGCCCAGGCGAGATGGCACTCGCCTTTTGGCGCGCGGCGGCGGCCGAGAGTGAGCAGGCGCGACAGCCGGCCGTAGGCCGCACGGTCGCGGGGCAAGCAAAGCGCGCTCGGGCCGTCCTCGAGATCGAGCCGGGCGCCGATCAGCAGGCGGATATTGGCGCCCTTCGCCGCCGCATGGGCGCGTACCACGCCGGCCAGGGTATTGCGGTCGCATACGGCAAGCGCCTTGATACCCAGCGCCGCCGCCGTCGCCACCAGCTCATGGGCATGGGAGGCCCCTTCCAGAAAACTGAAATTGCTGACGGCCTGCAGCTCGGCATAGGGGGTCATGGGTCACGCGTATCTTCCAGCCCCATGACATGACCGTCGAACTGCGTTCCTTCCACAACGCTTCGAAAGCGCTTATCGGCTGTGATCACGACTCCGCCGGTCATCTCCGCGCAGGCAAGATAAAAACAGTCATATGCCGGATGATCGAGCGCGATGGCGATCGCGAGGGCGCGCTCGGAGAATATGTCGAGCGGATAAAGCTGGGGCAGGTATTGGCCGAGCGCTCGGATAGCGGCGTGGGCGTGCTTGCCCCCGATTTCCATTTTTCGGTGTCGCTTCCAGATGATATTCGCGACCTCGGCAAGGATGAGGGCTGGGGCGTTGAATTGGTCTCGGCGCGCCAGTAGTTGCCTGGCCTCATCGTCATGAGGCTCGTTGAAGAACCACTTGGCAGCAACGCTGGCGTCGATGACGAGACTCACCGATCACGGTCCTCGCGCAGCAGGTCGGCGCTGTCGGTTTGCAGGCGGCCGGGGGTCATCGCTGCGATTTGTTCGGCAAGGGCGCGAAGATCAACGGGCGCATTGGGGTCGACAGCATCGGAGAGGATTTGCCGAAGCTCGGCCTCCAGAGAGCGGTCCGCAGCTTTGGCCCTTTGTTTGAGGGCTTTGACGACCTCGTCGTCAAGGTTTCGAATGGTCACGCTGGCCATGGCATTTCTTCTGCTTGCATTATGCAATCATATAGTGATTGCATTTTGATTGCAATTATTCCTTTTACCCAAACACCCCGTGCAGGTACCAGCGCGGCACCGGGGCGGGGGGGTGGTCGTAGAGGCCTTCGCGGTAGAGCCAGAAGCGGGCGCCGGCGATGTCCTCGACGCGGTAGTAGTCGCGCAAGGGGGCGTCCTCGTGCCACCACTCGTCGGCGATGCGCTCGGGCCCGCTGGCACGTGCCACGCGGAACACCTGGCCGTGCCAGCGGAACAGCATGGGCGGGCCGTCGGGCACGGCCGCCACGGCCTCGATGGCGAGCGCCGGCTCGAACAGGCGCACGGGGCGCTGTTGCGGCGGCCAGGCGGCGGACGTGTCGTCGAGGGCCGCGCGGCGGGCCACCGCGCGGTCGGGGCGGTGGCTGGCGCGGGGCGCAAGGCGCATCACGGCGTTCGCGCCAAGACGATTGGCCAGGCGGTCGACGAGGGTGGCAAGGCCGTCAGTATCACGCGCGCCGGCAAGGTTGCTTTGGCGGGCTGGCAGGGGATCGCTGGCGCTCGCGGCGAGCGTCACCACCTCGATGCCGGGGCCGGCGTCGAGGCCGTCGAGCTTCTCCGTCAGGAGCCGTGCCAGGGCCGCTTCGTCGCGGCTGGCCCGGCTGGTGCCGATGCGCAAGCCCGTTGCCGTGCCATCGATACGGAAGACGGTGGCCGTAAGACGGCGGATGCCGCGCCCGGCTCGCGCCAGGTCGATACAAAGCTCCGTGAGCAGGGCATCGAGTGTGGCGGCGAGCGAGGCGCTATCGGCGATCGGTTCGGCGAACGCGCGGCGTGTCTCGTAGCCGGCCGGCGGCCGGCGCGGCGAGATCGGCTCGTGGATGCGCCCGAGTGCCTGGTCGAGGCGTCGCGGCAGGGCCTCGCCGAAGCGGGCGGCGAGGGGTGCGCGCGGCAGGTGGCAGAGATCGCCGATTTTTCCCAGGCCGACGCGGGCGAGCCCGGCGGCGGTGCTCTCGTCGAGCCTAAGCGCGGCAACGGGGAGGGGAGCGAGCGCCGCCTCGGCCTCGCCGGGAGGGATCACGCCACCCTTGCCGAAACGGGCCATGGCCCAGGCCGCGCCGGGAGTGTCGGCCAGCGCGGCGCGGGCATCGTAATGGCGGCGGGTGCCGGCAAGCAGCTTTTCCAGTAGCGCTTCCTCGCCGCCGAACAGATGGGCGCAGCCGCTGATGTCGAGCCAAAGTGCGTCCGTGCCCGAGACCGCGACCCAGGGCGAAAAGCACATGGCCCAGTCGGCCAATGCCTCCAGCGCCCGCATTGCCGCCATGGGGGCGGCTGGCGCGGTGGCGAGGCCAGGCAGTAGCGCGCGCGCATCCGCGAGCGTCATGCCGGGCCTGAGGCCCGTCGCCTCGGCCTCGCGCGAGGTTGCCGCCAGTCGCTCGGTCCCGGCCGCCGCCTCCACCAGCGCGAAAGGTTCAGCCGGCGCGGCGGAGGCCGTCTTCGCGCGCCGCCGGGCGACGTCGGTCTGCCAGTGGGGCAGCCAAAGAGAAACCACCCGTCTCATGGGTCCAGTCGAGCCTCCATTGCCGCGGGGCCGGCCCGCCCCGGCAATGGGCCAGGGTGAGCCGCCAGCGTGTCGTTCCGGGAGCGCCGCCGATACTCGGCTGCGTCAGTGTCGGTGCCACTCGCCAGCGCGTGGTCGCGGCGGCGGCACCGCGCGCACCGGTCGGGGCGAGCAGCAGGCAGGCGGTGTCACGAGCGCTGGCGGCGAGCTGCAAGCGCCGGCTGGCGACGAGATCCACATCGCCGCTTTCGCAGACCACCGCCGCCAGGCAGCCCGCGCGCAGGCCCTCCTCGGCCACCCACAGCGCCTCGGCGGGACGACGGGCGCGCACCACCAGCAGCCGTGCCGGGTCGAGGCCGAAGGCCGGCAGCCCCGGGGCATAGAGGTCATTGCCGGAGAGGCACCACAGCGCATGCGACCGCGCCGGGGTGGCGAGGTGCGCCGCCAGGGCCGCGGCAAAGCCCGTGGCAGCCCCGCCTATCACCGTCTCGCCGGCGATCTCATGCAAGGCGCCGCGCACAAGCCCGCCGCCGGGCAACACCGCGTCGATCGCCGCCACGCCGAACGGGACCACCGTGCCGGGCGTTTCCTCGCCGCCCAGCTCGATAGCGCGAATTCGCGCCCGCAACGCCGCCAACCCGGCCGCCCGCCCAAGCATGCCGCCTCCCGTTCCGTAGTTTGTTCCTGATTTGTTCTAATCGGAATCGGCCGCGGGAGTCAAACGGACTCTGCTTTGCGCGGCGCTCGTCGTTTCCTGGCTTGCGGGGAGCTATTCGAGTATTTAGACCCGATGGACAACGGAGGTGGGCGAATGGACGACGCCAAACGCAGGCTGGCGGCGATAATGGCGGCGGACGTGGCCGGCTATTCGCGCCTCATGGGCGCGGACGAGCATGGAACGCTGACGGCTCTCGATACGTCCAGATCCATATTTCGCAACGAGATTGCCGCGCACTCGGGCCGTGTGGTCGACACGGCCGGGGACTCGGTGCTCGCCTTATTCGACAGCGTCGTCGAGGCGGTCGTCTGTGCCCTTGATCCTCCCCCACTGAATTGGTCCATGTCCTATCATCAGGAATTGGAGGAG
>CAZKTK010000357.1:0-3878 GCA_964555535.1 uncultured Rhodospirillaceae bacterium | reverse complement strand
AAGACAAACGGGAATCCCAATTGCGATTCCCTCAAATTGTGAAACGCTCTAG
This sequence comes from uncultured Rhodospirillaceae bacterium, assembly GCA_964555535.1. Classification (GTDB taxonomy): domain Bacteria; phylum Pseudomonadota; class Alphaproteobacteria; order UBA7887; family UBA7887; genus UBA7887. Next base: position 3,826 of record CAZKTK010000357.1, on the reverse strand, counting down.
CCCAGAAAATCGAGCAACGCCGCGACCAGCTCTTCCGGCTTCTCCTCGGGGATGAAGTGGCCCGAGCCTTCGACCACGCCGCCCTGCACGTCGTCGGCGACGCGGCGCATGGATTCGAGCGTCAGCTCGCCCCGGCCGAAGCTTTCGCCGCCGCCGAGCGCGAGGACCGGCATGGCGAGCTTGCCGGCGGCGATGCTGCGTTCGTTGTCGGCGATGTCTTCCGGGATGGCACGGTAGTAGGCGAGGCCCGCGCGCAGCGCGCCGGGCTCGGCATAGCGGCGGGCATATTCGTCGATCGCGTCATCGGGTATGGCGCCGGGATGGGCGGTGAAGTTTTTCAGGAACCAGGAGATGTAGATGCGCTCGCGGCCTGCGATCAACGCTTCCGGCAGATCGAGGGTGCGGTGGAAGCCGTGGTGCCAGCGCCCTTGCGAGGTGGAGAACTCGTCGGTGCCGTCGCCGGGGATCATCACATCGAGAATGGCGAGGTGTGACACCGCCTCGCGGTGCGCCGCCGCCAGGGCATAGGCCACGAGCCCGCCCCAGTCATGGCCGACCACGGCAAAGCGCTCATGGCCCAGCACGTCGTGCATCAGCTCCCAGACATCCTCGGCGATGCGCGTCTTGGCATAGCCCGCGGCCGGGCGGGACGATTGGCCGAGGCCGCGCAGATCGGGCGCGATGACCCTGTGCTTCGCGGCGAGGCCCGGCATCACGTCGCGCCATTCGTACCAGGTCTGGGGAAAGCCATGCAGCAGGACGACCGGCAGACCCGCGTCGCCGACGCTGGCATAATGCATCGACAGCTCGCTAAGCTGGGCGTAACAGTGATCGAAAGTCTGACTTGTCATGGAGAGAGCATGCAACGTCGCCGTGATGCCTTCAAGGCACTGAAAGCATGAGCAGCGATCGCAGTACGAAGCTGCTTGGCTGGGCGGCGCTGGTCTTCGGTGCCGGGGCCTCGGGCCCGGGCTGGAGCAACGGCAAGGCGGCGGCTGTCGCCTTTGCGCGTGCTGGAGCGCGCGTCGCCTGTGTCGACGTCGTCGAGCGTGGGGCGCAGGAGACCGTCAACGCCATCCTCGGCGAGGGCGGCGAAGCCGTGGCGCTGGTCGCCGACGTCACCGACAACGCCTCGGTGGCCGCGGCGGTGGCGACGGCACGCCAGACCTTCGGCGCCATTGACATCCTGCACAACAATGTCGGGCATGTGACCATGGGAGGCCCGGTGGAGCTTTCCGAGAGCGACTGGCAGCGGGAGCTCGACCTCAACCTCAGCGGGGTCTTCCTGGCCTGCAAGCATGTGCTGCCGATCATGCTCGAGCAGGGCAAGGGCGCCATCGTCAACATCTCGTCCGCCGCGGGCCTGCGCTATACGGGCTACGACTATGCCAGCTACTATGCGGCCAAGGGCGGCGTGAACCAGCTCACCGTGGGCCTGGCGCTGCAATATGCCAAGCGCGGCATCCGCGTGAACGCCATCTGCCCCGGGCTGATGGATACGCCGCTGGTGCAGAACCAGATCCGCGACGCCGACCAGACCGCGGATGAGGTCATCGCGGCGCGCCATGCCGCCAGCCCCACGGGCCGCATGGGCAGCGCCTGGGACGTCGCCAATGCGGCCGTCTTCCTGGCCAGCGACGATGCGGCGTATATCACCGCCGTCTGTCTGCCGGTGGACGGCGGCCTGACCGCGCGCGCCTTCGGTTGAAGAAGAGGAGTCGTCATGATCAGTGCACAACTCGCCGACTATGTCGCCGGCGTAACGTATGAGCAGCTTCCCGCCAGCGTCAGCGAGCGCGCCAAGCAGCTAGTGCTCGACATCACCGGCATCGCCCTGCGCGCCCGCCACGATGCGGAATCGACACCAAGCCTCATCGCGGCGACGGAGCGCCTCGGCCTTGCCGGCGGCAACGCCAGCGTCATCGGCGACGGGGCACGCTACGCCCCGCCCGCCGCGGCGCTGATCAACGGCACCTTGGCCCACTCGCTCGATTTCGACGACACCCACGCCGCCGCCTCCCTGCATGCGGGCGCGCCCATCGTGCCGGCGGCCCTTGCCGCGGCGGAGATGGCGGAGGCAGACGGCGCCACGACGCTCGCCGCGATCATCGCCGGCTTCGAGGTGCAGATCCGCATCAGCAAGGCCCTCGGCCCCCTCGACCACTACGACCGCGGCTTCCATCCGACGGCGACTTGCGGTGTCTTCGGCGCGGCGGCAGCGGCCGGGCGCATCTTCGGCCTCTCAGCAAGCAAGATCGCCAGCGCCTTCGGCATCTGCGCCAGCCAGGCGGCGGGCTCCCTGCTTTTCCTCGCCGACGGCGCCTGGACCAAGCGCTCCCAGGTCGGCGCCGCGGCCATGACCGGGCTCGTCGCCGCCTGCCTGGCGCGAGAGGGCTTCAAGGGCTCCGCCGAGACGCTCGACGGCGAGCGGGGCTTCCTGAAGAGCTACGCCCCGCGCCCCGACCCCACCCGGGTGGTGAGCGGCCTCGGCATCATCCACGAGACCCTCGATATCGCCGTGAAGCCCTATCCCTGCTGCCGCTACAGCCATGGCGGCATAGACGGCGCTCTGGCCCTGCGCGCGGCCCACGCCATCGCCGCGGACGACGTGGTCAGCGTCGACATCGGCCTGTCTGCGGCCGGGCACGACCTGGTCGGCGCGCCGGAGGCGCAGAAGCAGCACCCGCAAAACGTCGTCGACGGCCAGTTCTCCATGCCCTTCCTGGCCGCCGTGGCGCTGCGCGACGGCGCCATGACCTGGGCGAGCTACGACCGCCATCTCGGCGACGAGGAGTCCCTGGCGCTGTGCCGGCGCATCTATTGCCAGGCCGAGTCGGGCCTGGAAGGCCTGCAGGCCCGCGTCGCCGTCCACACCGGGCACGGCAGTTTCGAGACCGTCGTGGAGACGCCCAAGGGCGAGCCCGACGCCTTCCCCACCGCCGCGGAGCTGCGCGCCAAGTTCGACGGCCTGGTCGGCGACTATCTTCCGCCCGCCCGCGGCGATGCCCTGGCCACCGCCTTGCTGTCGCTGGAGGAACAGGCCAGCATCGCCGACGTTCTGGCATTGACCCGCAGCGACAGACCCGTGGCAATGGAGGCCGCATCATGAGCGTGACACATAAGGAGATCGCGCCCGGGCGCTATCGCGAGACCTTCGGCCGCTGCTTCGAGGATTTCGAAGAGGGCGACGTCTACGAGCACCGCCCGGGGCGCACCATCAGCGAGGCGGACAATACCTGGTTCACGCTCTTGACCATGAACCAGCACCCGCTGCATTTCGACGCGGCCTATGCCGAGAAGACCGAGTTCGGCCAGATGGTGGTCAACAGCGCGCTCACGCTCTCCATCGTCGCCGGCATGAGTGTTTCCGACGTCAGCCAGCAGGCCATCGCCAATCTCGGCTGGAACGACATTCGGCTTACCGCGCCGGTCTTCGTCGGCGACACCATCTATGCGGAATCCGAAGTGTTGTCGAAGCGGGAATCCTCGTCGCGCCCGACCCAGGGAATCGTTACCGTGCGAACCACCGGACGCAAGGCCGACGGCACCGTGATCATGACCTATGAGCGCACGGTGTTGGTGCCGAAGCGCGGGCATTCGGTCGATGACATCGACTGACGACACTCTGATCCTGGATGCGGTCGCGCGCTTTCTGGAGCGTGACGTCAAGCCCCATGTGCGCGAGCTGGAGGACAGCGACACCTATCCTCACGAGATCGTCGCCAAGATGCGCGAGCTCGGCCTGTTCGGCGCCACCATCGCGCCGGAATATGGCGGTTTGGGCCTTTCCACCGCCACCTATGCCAGGATCGTCGAGCAGGTCTCG
>CAZKTK010000356.1:0-3885 GCA_964555535.1 uncultured Rhodospirillaceae bacterium | reverse complement strand
ATGGCGTTTGGAATGGGAACCTTGTCTCATGCGCTCCAAATTTCACGTCATGTTAGAAAAGCTTGATCAGCACGCGGTTGCGTAAACCAACACCTCACGACCAAGCGCGAAGACTTGATCGGCACTTTCACCATGCAGGCTACTGAGGTCGCTTTACCGTTGACGGCTCATCAGCCAAGTCAACGCTTACCGTTGCTTTAAGTAAGAGTAGCGCGCCGAACCGAACTTTCCAAGGTTTTTCCCAAGGATTTATGGCCTTAGTCTTTCTTGAAGCGCAGACAGCGCTCAATGCCAGCGAGATCGCGGTGGCGCACTAGGCATTGCAGGTTTGCCTGCGCCGCCATCGCCGTCACGCTTTCCGCTTGGCCGGCGCCGATTTCCAGCAAGGCTTGGCCGCCCGGGTTAAGCAGCCGCGGCAGCCGCGGGATCAGGCCGCGATAGGCATCAAGGCCGTCCCTGCCGCCATCGAGCGCCGCGTGCGGCTCGAATTGCGCAACTTCCGGCGCCAGTCCGGCAATATCGCCGCGGGCCACATAGGGCGGATTGCTGACGACAAGGTCGAAACCACCCGCCAGGCCATCGCCCCAATCGCTGGCGACGAAGCGGGCCCGGGCGGAAAGGCCTGTGCGCATTGCGTTGCGAGCTGCGACGCGCAGTGCCGCGACGCTCGTATCCACGCCGATACCCAGCGCTTGGTCGAAACAATCAAGCAGCGCCAGCAGCAAGCAACCACTGCCTGTGCCGAGGTCCAGGAGCACATGCGGTGGTGATGTCTTGGCCGCCGCAAGCGCCGCCTCTATCACGGTCTCGCTGTCGGGGCGGGGGATGAGCGTATCGGATGTGACCTCCAGATCGAGGTTCCAGAATTCGCGGCGGCCGATAACCTGCGCCATCGGCTCGTGCGCCGCGCGACGCTGCACCAGGGCCGCGTAAAGCGCATGTTCCGGCTGCGCAACGTCGTGCCGTGGATTGGCGAAGAGGCGCTCGCCACCCAGCCCGGTCGCGTGGCTCAGCAGCAGGCGCGCCTCGCGTCGCGCATCGCTGTTCGGCAGGTGCGCCAGCGCGGCGGCGCCCCAATCCAGCGCCGCAGCGACATCGCTCATGCCAGTTCCGCGAGCTGCGCCGCCTGATGATCGGCGATCAAGGCATCGATGAACTCGTCCAGGGAGCCGCCGTCCATCATCGCCTCGATATCGAACACGCTCTTGTTGATGCGATGGTCGGTGACGCGCCCTTGCGGGAAATTGTAGGTGCGGATGCGCTCAGACCGGTCGCCGCTGCCGACCTGGGCGCGGCGATCGGCCGCGCGGTCCGCCTCGCGCTCTGCCCGTTCCTGCTCATAGAGCCGGGCGCGCATGATGCGCAGCGCCTTGGCCTTGTTCTTGTGCTGCGATTTCTCGTCCTGCTGCGAGACCACGATTCCGGTCGGAATATGGGTGATGCGCACGGCGCTGTCTGTGGTGTTGACCGATTGGCCACCCGGACCGGAGGCCCGGAAGACATCGATACGCAGGTCCTTTTCGTCGATGGCGATATCGACTTCCTCCGCCTCCGGCAGAACCGCCACGGTCGCGGCCGAAGTGTGAATGCGGCCCGAGGCTTCGGTCTTGGGCACTCTCTGCACGCGGTGAACGCCGGATTCGTATTTCAGCCGGGCAAAAGCGCCGCGCCCCTTGATGACCGCCACCGCCTCCTTGACACCGCCGATGCCAGTCTCCGACAGCGCCATCATCTCGAGCTTCCAGCCGGCGCGCTCGCCGTAACGCTGGTACATGCGCAAGAGATCGGCCGCGAACAGGGCCGCCTCGTCGCCGCCGGTGCCGGCGCGCACCTCGAGAATGGCGCCCTTGGCATCGGCCTCGTCGCGAGGCAGCAGCGCCAGCTTGAGGCGCTCTTCCAATGCCGGCAATTTCTCGACACAGGCCTCCCGTTCGCCGCGGGCAAGCTCGCGCATTTCCGCGTCGGTCTCGCTGTCGGCCAGCATTTCGTCGAGCTCGTCCAGCTCCTCGCGCAGCTTGCGCAGGGCCACCGCCTGCTCCACCACCGGCGACAGCTCGGCATATTCCTTGGCCAGCGCCACGCGCGCGTCGCTGGATAGGCTGGCCGCGGACATCTGCTCACCAATCTCGGCATGGCGAGCCTCTATGTTTGCAAGTTTGTCGGCAAAAGACATGGGACGTCAGCTCACCAGCGCCGCTTCGGGTTCCGCCCGTGTCGCTTCGATCTCGGCGGCCTTGGCCTCAATCAGATCGACCAGATGATCGAGCATGGCGGCCGTGCCGATACGATGGTCGGTGACGCCGCTGATATAGACCTGGTGGGTGTCGCGGCCGCCGCCGGTAAAGCCGATATCCGTTTCGCGTGCCTCACCCGGTCCGTTCACCACGCAGCCGATGATCGAAACCGTCATGGGCGTCGTGATATGCGCCAAGCGTTCCTCCAAGGCCGCCACGGTGTCGATCACCGGGAACTGCTGCCGCGCGCAGGAGGGGCAGGAGACGATGGATACGCCGCGATGGCGCAGGCCGAGGGACTTGAGCAGCTCGAAGCCGACCTTGACCTCTTCCACCGGATCGGCAGACAACGAGACCCGCAGGGTATCGCCGATTCCAGCCCACAGCAGCATGCCCAGCCCGACCGACGACTTGACCGTGCCGCCGACCATGCCGCCGGCCTCGGTGACGCCGATATGCAGGGGGTAGTCGCAGGCATCCGCCAAGCCCTGATAGGCGGCAACGGCCAGGAACACGTCGGACGCCTTGACGCTGATCTTGAACTCGCGGAAATCGTTGTCTTCGAGAATCTTGGCGTGGGCAAGCGCGCTCTCGACCATCGCCTCGGGACAGGGCTCCCCATATTTTTCAAGCAGGTCGCGTTCCAGGGAGCCGGCATTGACGCCGATACGCATGGAACAGCCATGGTCGCGCGCGGCCTGAACCACCTCGCGAACCCTCTCCGCCGAGCCGATATTGCCGGGATTGATGCGCAGACAGGCCGCGCCTGCCTCGGCCGCCTCGATGGCACGGCGATAGTGGAAATGGATGTCGGCGACGATCGGCACTGTGCTCTGGCGGACGATCTCGCCAAGCGCCGCAGTGGACTCCTCGTCGGGGCAGGAGACGCGCACGATATCTGCACCCGCGGCAGCCAGGGCCTCTACCTGGGCCACCGTTGCGGCCACGTCCGCGGTGGGGGTATTGGTCATCGACTGCACGCTGATCGGCGCGTCGCCGCCGACGAGTACGTTGCCGACACGAATCTGGCGGCTGACGCGCCGCTGGATGTCACGATAAGGACGGACGCTCATGGACCGATTCTCACACGAATACCGCTTTTGCGCGGACTATAGCCGAGACCGAGCCCAGGAAACAGATTAGTTGATGGACCCGCCCAGGGCTTCGGCGCTGATCGGCACGTTGCGCTTCACCGCGCCCGATTCGCCGAGCGGCGGCAATACCTCGCCATCGAGAAGGATCTGCAGTCCGCCGGCATTGCCCGTGGTGAGCAGCACATCGGCGCCGTTGGGGACCATGTAGGTGTCGCCGGCATTGAGAATGCGCGACAGCAGCAGATCATTGCCGTCGCCCTGCACCTGCACCCAGGTATCCGCCAAGGCGCGCAGCATGACCCGCGCGCCTGCATTGCCCTGGCCATACACCCTTGCCGAGGCCTCGCCGGCGGGCGCCACCGGCGGCGGCGGCGGTGTCTCGATCAGGGTCGGCGCCTCCGGCGTCTCGGCCAAATCGCCGGTTATGGGCTGGGCGGCGCCCGGCTCCGCAACCAGTTCGACCACCTCACGGCCGTCATCCATGGCTTCGGATACAGGCGTTATCTCGGTTTCCGGCGCTGCATCCTCGATAACGGCGATATCCGCTTCGACCGTCA
>CAZKTK010000355.1:0-3892 GCA_964555535.1 uncultured Rhodospirillaceae bacterium | reverse complement strand
CCAGCCCGCATTGATCGGCGACCGAGCTGTAACCCCGCGACAACTCCTCCATGACAATGGCGTATGCCAGCGCATCCATGCCGATGCCCCCGTCATCCGCCGGCGCGGTGATGCCGAATAGCCCCAGTTCCGCCATCTGGGCGTAGATCTCCGCCGGAAAGCGCTCGTCCCGATCGAGCGCCTCCGCCGCCGGGCGGATCACATCATCGGCAAAGCGCCACGTGGTGTCCCGTATCTGCCGGTATTCCTCGCTTTCGGCCATGCTTTCTCTCCTGTCGTCATTTCGGGCTTTGCAGCGACCGCGCCTTGATGTAACTAATTGGTTACTTGAGTAACGGAAGAGTCCCCCGGCAAGCAAGCGGAAAAGCCATGGCCAAGGTCACGACGGCAAGAGCTGCGGCCTCCACCATAAGGGACGGTGCGACGGTCGCCATCACCGGCTCCGGCGGTGGCTTGCTGGAGGCCGATGCGGTGATGGCGGCAATCGAGAGCCGATTTTTGGACACCGGCCATCCCCGCGACCTCACCTTGGTGCATGCGCTCGGTGTCGGCGACGGCACCGGCAGCGGCGTCGGCCGCTTCGCCCATGAAGGCTTGGTCAAGCGCGTCATCGGCGGCCACTGGGCTTGGGCCCCGGCCATGCAGACGCTGGCACGCAAGAACCTCATCGAGGCCTATGTGCTGCCGGCCGGCGTTCTGTCCACCCTGTTCCGTGAGATCGGTGCCCATCGCCCTGGCGTGATCACCGAAGTCGGTCTCGACACCTTCGTCGACCCTAAGCATGGCGGCGGCAAGGCCAATGCCCGCGCCAACGAAGACCTGGTCGAGCGGGTGATGTTCGATGGCCGCCCCTATCTCCGCTACAAACCCTTCCACATCGACACCGGCATCGTCCGCGCCAGCCACGACGAACAAAGGCAGACCCATGCCGGGGCATACGATCCGGCGCTGAGTGGGGAAGCGGCCCGCTCTGAGGAAAGCGAAGGCGATGCGCCCGAAGGCGTGCGACGGATCATCGCCGCCCGTGCCACGCGCGAGCTGCGCCCCGGCGCCAGCGTCAATTTCGGCTACGGCATGCCGGCCGCCATTGTCGGCCTGTTGAACGCGGAGGAAAAGGCGGCGCTGTGGGGCACGATCGAGCAGGGCGGGCACAACGGCGACCTCATCGACGGCCCACTGTTCGGCGCCAGCCGCTACCCGCAAGCTATCGTCAGCTCGTTGGACCAGTTCGATTTCTACAGCGGCGGCGGCGTCGATATAGCCTTTCTCGGCATGGGCGAGATGGATGCGCACGGCAACGTCAACGTCTCGCGCCTCGGCGACAGCGTCGTCGGCCCCGGCGGCTTCATGGATATCACCCGCAAGGCACGCAAGGTCGTCTTCTGCGGCACATTCGAGGCCAAGGGCTTGCGGGTCGAGCAAGATGGCGACGGCATCGCGATCAGAAACCCCGGCAGCGTACCGAAGCTGGTGCCGGAAGTGCGGGAAATCACCTTCAGCGGTGCCGAAGCCCGTCGCGCCACCCAGGAGGTGCTCTACGTGACCGAGCGGGCCGTATTCGCGCTCGACGAGATGGGCGTCACGTTGATCGAGGTGGCCGGCGGTATCGACCGCCAACGCGACGTGCTCGACCGGATGGGCTTCAGGCCCCGCATCGCATGCGCCTAAAACCGGCTTCAGGGGCGCAAATAGCCAAGCACTGTCTCGAGGATATGGGCGAGATGGGCATCGAGCGCGTCCGGCGCCATCAAGTCCCGGTCGAAAAGGATCGAAGAGGTATACCGGTTAGTCAAATAATAATACCCCAAGGCCGCGATGCTCATGATGATCTGAACCGGGTCGACCCCGCTGCGGAACGTGCCGTCGGCATCCCCGCGCACCAGGATATCGCCCACCATGGCGACGAAAGGCGCATGCAAGTCGCGGATCACGGCGGAGCCTTCGAGGTGTCGCGCCTTGTGCAGGTTCTCGCTGTTGACCAGGCGGAGGAAGTCCGGGTTCTCGAGATAGTAGTTCCAGGTGAAGGTGACCAAGGTGGTGATCGCGTCCGTCGGTGCCAGATGCTCCAGGCGCAAGGCCTTCTCGGCATCGCGAATGTCCGCATAGGCCGCTTCGAGGACGGCGAGAAAGAGATCGTCCTTGCCGCCGAAATAATGGTAGAGCATGCGTTTGTTGACACCCGCCCGCACGGCGATGCCATCTACCCGCGCTCCGCCCAGGCCAAGCTCGGCGAACTCGGTCTTGGCGGCTTCCAGAATGCGCGCGCGGGTGCGCACCGGATCGCGCGCGGGAGCCGCATCGGACTTGGCATTGGCGCTCATGCCTGAGGTTATAACCATGGAGAGACCCAAGTGAAACGACGTATCGGCCTCATCGGCCTCGGATTCGGCGCTCCGGCGCATGCCCGCAGCCTCATCGACCTTTCCGGGCGCATCGATGCGATCGCCGCCAGCCGCACGCAGGAGCGCTGCGATACCTTCTCCGCACGGTACGACCTGCCGACAACGACGGATATCGACGGCCTGTTCGAGGACCCGGACGTCTCCGCCCTCGTCATTGTGACACCGCCAGACACCCACCTTGCCTTGGTCGAGCGCGCAGCTGCCGCCGGCAAGCACATCCTGCTCGACAAGCCCCTGGCAACCACCACCCCTGACGCGGCGAAGGTCGTCGAGGTAACGCGCAAGGCCGGCGTGAAGCTCGGTGTGGTGCTGCAGGAGCGCTTCCGCGAATCCAGCCTGCACGCCCGTGAGCTGATCGAGAGCGGCGCACTTGGCGAGATCGGCATGGCGACCGTGAGCGTGCCCTGGTGGCGCGCCCAGAGCTATTACGACGAGCCCGGCCGCGGCACCTATGCCCGCGATGGCGGCGGCGTGCTGATCACCCAGGCGATCCATCTTATCGACCTGTTCCAGCACCTCACCGGGGGCATTGCCGAGGTCGCGGCGATTGCCGCGCGAACTGCGCTGCACGATCTGGAGGCCGAGGATTTCGTTGCCGCCGGGCTGATGCTGACAAACGGCGCACCAGGCAATCTGCTTGCCACCACGGCACTCTATCCCGGCGCCAGCGACCGTATCGAGATCGTCGGCACAAGGGGCACGGCCATTCTCATCGGCGAGTGGCTGGAAGTGCACTACCAGGACGGCCGCAAGGAAACCGCCGGCAACCCCCCTGAAGAAGGCGGGCTCAGTGCCAACACCGCGGAGATGTCGCACAAGCCCCATCGCGGGGTTATCACGGATTTCCTTGATGCCCTGGACGAGGACCGTGACCCCGGCGTGACCGGAAAGGAGATCCTCCAAGTGCACCGCGTCATCGATGCCCTGCTCGAGTCCGGGCGCGAAGGACGCAAGATCTCGATATGAGGAGGAACGCCCATGTCTGACAAGCGACCCGGGCTGATACTCAACGGCATCACGGGACGTATCGGCGTCAATCAGCACCTGCGTTGGGCCATCTCCGCCCTGCTTGATGAAGGCATCGAGCTCGACTCCGGAGAGCGCGTGGCGATCGACCCCATCCTGGTCGGGCGCAACGAGGAGAAGCTTGCGGCTCTCGCCGACGAGCACAATGTCTCACGCTGGACCACGGATCTCGATTCCGCCTTGTCCGACAGTGGCGATGCGGTGTTTTTCGACGCCACGCCGACCGAGCAACGGGTCGAGAACACCAAGCGCACCATCGCCGCCGGCAAGCACGTCTATGTCGAAAAGCCCACCGCCGTCGACATGGAAGGCGCCATCGCGCTCTACCACACCGCCCGCGATGCCGGGGTAAAGCATGGCGTGGTGCAGAACTATCTCTGGCTGCCCGGCATGATGAAGCTGCGGCGGTTGCTCGACAGCGGCTTCTTCGGGCGCATCCTCGCCGTCAAGATCGACTTCGGCTA
>CAZKTK010000354.1:0-3934 GCA_964555535.1 uncultured Rhodospirillaceae bacterium | reverse complement strand
GTTGATGATGCCGCCATTGATCACGGTGGGGTCGAGCCCGGCCGCGTCGAGCAGCGCCGCGACCATCGATGTTGTGGTGGTTTTGCCATGGGTGCCGCCGACCGCGATGGACCATTTCAGGCGCATCAGCTCGGCCAGCATCTCGGCGCGGCGGACCACCGGCAGCATGCGCGCACGCGCCGCCGCCACCTCCACATTGTCGGCCTTCACCGCGCTGGATATGACCACCACCGCGGCATCGCCCAGGGCATCTTCGGTATGGCCGATGGCGACGCGAATGCCGAGGGCGCGCAAACGCCGTACATTGGCGCTTTCCGAAAGGTCGCTGCCCTGCACCGAGTAGCCGAGATTGTGCATGACTTCGGCAATGCCGCTCATGCCGATGCCGCCGATGCCGACGAAATGCAGGGTGCCGATGTCGAGGGGCAGCGTGCTCATGGCGCGCCCTCCCGCATCAAGGTCTTGGCGAGGGCGGCGAGCTTCGCCGCGGCGTCGGGCGTGCCCAGGGCATGCGCCTTGGCTGCAGCATCTGCCAAGCCCGGGTCGGCCATGCGCGCGGCGATGGCATCGCGCAAGCTGTCGCCACGGAGGTCGGATTCGGCGATGGCCCAGGCGCCGCCGGCATCGGCCAGCGCCGCGGCATTGGCGCTCTGATGGTCGTCGGTGGCGTGGGCATAGGGGATCAGGATCGCCGGGCGTCCGACGCAGGCAAGTTCGGCAACGGTCGAGGCCCCGGCGCGGGCGATCACCAGATGGCTGCCTGCCAGGCGCTCGGCGATGTCGTGGAAGAAGGTCGCGACCTCCGCCTCTATGCCGGCGGCTTCCAGCGTGGCTCGGGCCTCGCGCAGATCTTCCTCGCGGCATTGCAGGGTGAGGCGCAGGCGCTTGCGTGCGGCATCTGGCAGCTCGGCAAGCGCTTTCGGAAGTGTCCGGCCCATGATGCGCGCGCCCTGGCTGCCGCCGATGACCAGCAGGCGGAAGGGAGCGTCGGGGGCGGGTGCGTCGTAGGGGACATCGCGCGCGGCGACGATCTCTGCCCGTACCGGGTTGCCGGTGTGGGCGACCTGCCCATTGGCAGGCACGCGCACCGTTTCGGGGAAGGCGGTAGCGACCATGCGGGCGCGGTGGGCCAGCAGCCGGTTGGCGCGGCCGAGAACTGCGTTCGCTTCATGGATCAAGGTCGGTACGCCGAGACCGCCGGCGGCGAAAAGCGGCGGTACGGATGCATAACCGCCGAAACCCACGGCAAGCGAAGGCTTGAGGCGGCGCAGCAGACCGCGGGCCTGCCAGGTGCCGAGCATCAGGTTGGTTAGCGAGCGCAGGATACCGATGACGTTACGCCCCGCGACGCCGCCGGCGCGTACCGCATAGCAGGCAATGCCTGGCAGCTCGCCCTCGAAGGCGCTGCCGCGGCGGTCGGTGACGAACGCCGCCTCTATACCCTCGTCGCGCAGGGCACCGGCAAGCGCGAGCGCCGGGAAGACATGACCGCCGGTGCCGCCGGCGGCGATGATCACGGGTCCGCTCATGGCCAATATCCCGGCCGGGCGCGCCAGCGGGTGAGCGCCAGGACCATGCCCATGGCCACCGCGAGCGCCAGCATCGACGAGCCGCCATAGGAGATGAAGGGCAGTGTCATGCCCTTGGTCGGCAGTAGGTTGAGCGAAACCGCCATGTTGATCAGCGCCTGCATCCCGAACAGCGTCAGGAGACCGGCGGCGGCCAGCAGGCGGAACAGGTCTTCCTCCTGCTGCAGCCGCAAAAAGCCGCGCAACACCACGAAGGCGAACAGCGCCACCAGCACCAGGCAGGCCACCAGGCCGAACTCCTCGCCGACCACGGCGAAAATGAAGTCGGCATGGGCGTCGGGCAGGTGGGACTTGATCACTCCTTCGCCCGGGCCGCGTCCGAGCAACCCGCCGCTCGAGAAGGCGCTGAGCGCGGTATCGACCTGATAGGTATCGCCCGATGCGGGATCGAGGAAGCGGTCGATGCGGCTTTGCACGTGGTCGAGGGTCCGGTAGCCGGCTATCAGGCCGCCGACGCCCGCCGCCATCAGCACGCCGACCCAAAGCAGGGGCAAGCCGGCGAGGAACCATTGGGCCGACCAGACCACCGTGGCGGCGAAGGCCATGCCGAAATCCGGCTGCATGACGAGCAGCAGAAGCACAATCGCGAACAGCCCCGCCGAAAGCAGGTCGCCCGGCACACCGCGGCGCTGCCGCTGCAAGGTGAACAGCCAGGCCGCGACAACGGCCAGTGCGGGCTTGACGATCTCCGAGGGCTGGATCGACAGGCCGCCGATGACCAGCCAGCGGCGCGCGCCCTTGGCCTCGACGCCGAAGACTAGCGTTGCCAGCATCAGGAGCATGCCGACGCCGAGCATCACCATGGCAAGGCGCCGCACGCCAACCGGCGACAACAGGGAGACGGCCAGCATCACGAGCAGCGACGGCAGCAGGAAGGCAAGGTGCCGGTGGGCGAAGTGAAAGCTGTCGAGGTCGAGGCGCTCGGCGACCGCGGGGCTGGCGGCAAGCACCATCAGCGCCCCGAGCGCGAGCAGGGCAAGGAGGGCCGCCAGCATCCAGCGATCGACGGTAAGCCACCACCGCCCCAGCAGACTGGCATCGACGCGGGCCTGGGCGCTCATGGCAGGGCCTCGACAAGCTGGCGGAAGCGCTCGCCGCGCGCTTCGAAACTGGCGAACTGATCGAAGGAGGCGCAGGCCGGCGACAGCAGCACCACCTCGCCGGACGCGGCGGCTGAGGACGCTTCGGCAACAGCGCGCTCGAGGGTGCCGCACAGGGTTGCCGGCATGGCCAGGTCTGCGAAACGTTCGGCCGCCTCGCCGATCAGATAGGCGTGTAGGACGTGGCCGAGATGGGGCGCGAGAATGCCGAGATCCTCATCCTTGCCGCGGCCGCCGGCGATCCAGTGGATGCGCTCGAAAGCAGCCAGGCCTTGTGCCGCTGCCATGGCATTGGTCGCCTTGCTGTCGTTGACATAGCGCACGCCATGACGGGTGGCGATGGGTTCCATGCGGTGGGCGAGCCCGGGATAGCCGGCAAGCCCGGCGGCGGCCTCGTCAGGCGACAGGCCGAGGGCACGGGCGATGGCATAGGCGACAGCCGCGTTCTGGCGATTGTGGCCGCCTGCCAGGCTGTCGATGCCGGTAAGAGACGCGATCCGACGGGCCTCGCCGTCGAGCGCATCATGCAAGGCGCCGTCGGCGACGAAGATGCCGCTCTCGACCGGGCCATGGGTCGAGACCGGGATCAGGCGTTGGGCGCCGCCCTCGGCGAGATCGTCGAAGACGGCGGCGGTCAGCTGGTCGTCGACAGCGATCACGGCGCTGCATGCCGGCCCTTGGCCGTCGAAGATATGGCGCTTGGCGGCCACATAGCCGTCCATGCCGCCATGGCGGTCGAGATGATCCGGCGACAAGTTGAGCAGCGCCGCCACGTCGAAGACCATGCCGCGCGCCAGATCGAGCTGGTAGGACGACATCTCGATGACATAGGCGCCGTCGCCGGCCAGCGGTTCGAGGTCGAGCACCGGGGCACCGATATTGCCGCCGACCTGCACGGAGCGACCGGCTTGCTGCAACAGATGGCCGAGCAGTGCCGTGGTGGTCGATTTGCCGTTGGTGCCGGTGATGCCGACAATGCGCGGCCCGCGGCTCCGCATTGCCGCCGCCATCAGCGGCACGTCGCAAAGGATCTCGACGCCGGCGTCTTGTGCCGCGCGCACCACCGGGTGCGGTGCGGGATGGGTCAGGGGCACGCCGGGGCTGAGCACGAGCGCCCGGATGTCGCGCCACTCGGCCGCCGCCAGATCGGCGGTGCGGGCGCCGAGCCGTTCCGCCTCGCCAAGACTGACGGCGCGGTCGTCGCCGGCCACCACCTCGGCGCCGCCGGCAACGAGAGCACGAACG
>CAZKTK010000353.1:0-3950 GCA_964555535.1 uncultured Rhodospirillaceae bacterium | reverse complement strand
ACCATACGCGATCACTTGACCGGGATGATTTTTGCCGTCGGTTAGGAGCCCGTCGCGCCGTCGTGTGACCCCACGTCAAGCGGCGGGCGACGCTGCCGACGACAAAAAGCACCCGGCCTGCGGTGGCCCGGCTCGCCGCACTGGATGCGTTGCGCCGCTTGCCCGATGTCCCCGCATCGCGCGGCGCGACGCGCCTACCCAGTGCGGCGATCCGGGCCATCAAGTGACCGCGTATGATCGAAATATGCTCTAGTTTGGATCTTGCAGACCGGCCTTGTATAGCCCACTAAAATAAGCGTCCAAGAGAGAAGTGTGGGCTCCGGGCATGACGCTCTTGAACCATTCCTGAGAGAAACCGGGATTCAGCTCAAGCAACGTGTCCAATTCCTTTCGGGCCTCCTCGATGCGCCCGAGGCTGCCGAGCGCGGAAGCCAAGGCGGAATGCGCCCAGAACCCGACATTTGGTCGACGCATGGCCGAGCGCGCCAATTGTTCCGCCATCTCGAATTGCCCCAACACTAGATGCGCGGCCGCTGCGAGCGTTTCGAAAGCCCACATCTGCGGATCATAGGGACTGAGGCGCCTCGCCAATTCAAACTCTGCAACAGCTTCCTCACCTTGGCCTTGGAGGACATAGGCCAAGCCCAGGCCATGATGGCCATGTGCCAAGCTCGGATTGAGGTCTATCGCGGTGCGAAGTTCCGCAATTGCTGACGCATGGTCGCCGGCGGCAGTGTAGGTGCGACCCAGAGTGCAATGCGCCATCGCGTCCTTGTCGTCCAATGCAATCGCCTGCTTGGCGGCGGTCTCCGCCAGCACGATGGCTTCTTGCGGCGAGTCGGAGAAGCCCATCGTGTTGTCGAAATAATGGCTGTAGGACAGATGGGTATGGGCGGCGGCGAGACGTGGCTCCATCTCGATGGCGCGGCGGAAGAGCCGTTGGGCCTCCTTGTTGTCCTCCGCGGTGTACTGCCAAAGGTGCCATAGGCCGCGCTGGCATACGTCCCATGCGTCGAGATTGTCGACCGGCTTATGCCGGGCGCGATCACGCTCGATTTGCGCCAGCTCGGGTTCGATCGCGCCGGCGATGGTCAGGGTGATCTCGTCTTGAAGATCGAAAATGTCTTCCAGCTCGCGGTCATAGCGCTGCGCCCAAATGTGATTGCCGTCGCCGGCATCGATCAACTGCGCCGAGATGCGCACGCGGTTGCCGCCTTTGCGCACGCTGCCTTCCAGGACATATCGGACCCCTAGCTCCCGCCCGACCTGGCGCATGTCGGGCGATTGCCCCTTGTAGGAAAAGGTCGAATTGCGCGCCGTGACCGAAAGCCAGCGCATGCGCGACAATGCGGTGATCAGGTCCTCGGCGATGCCATCGACGAAATATTCCTGTTCCGGATCGCCGCTCAGGTTGTCAAACGGCAGCACCGCGATCGACGGCTTGTCGGAGGCCGCAAGAGGCTTGGCGGGTTCCGCCTGGCTGTCGACTGCGATCCGGTAGGCGTGAACCGGGCGAGCAATGTTCTTGACCTCATGCTCGCCGATGTCCTCGAAGCCGTATTCGGTCTTGCCTTCGACCTGCTCATGGGCGCTGCCGGAAAGGCAGATGCCGCCGGGCTCGGCCAGGCTCTCGAGCCGCGCAGCCACGTTGACGCCATCACCGTAGATCGTGCCGTCGTCCTGCTCGATGACATCGCCGAGGTTGACGCCGATGCGGAACGACATGCGCCGATCCTCGACCAGATCCTGGTTTCGCGTGCCAAGCGCGGCCTGGACCTCGCCGGCGCACTCAACCGCCTCCACGACGCTCTCGAAGACCGCCAGCACGCTGTCGCCGGCCGTATCCACCACGCGACCGTGATGTTTGGCGATGTGCGCCCTGAAGATCTCGCGGGAAGCATTGAGGGCAGTCACGGTGGCGCGCTCGTCGTCGCCCATGAGCCGGCTGTAGCCGGCCACGTCCGCGGCCAGTATCGCAGCCAATTTGCGCTTGGCCTCGGCCATGCCTTCCGCCCCTTTCTCGCTTAACGAGCGGGAAGATAGCGAAGTGCCGTGCCGAAGGAAACGTGTTAGCGTCGGCCAAAAGCGATATGCGGACTCTCGATACTCGGTCAGTGCATTCCCATTTCGGCAATCCGGCGGATGACGTTTCATGAAGATCACCAAGATTCGAACCACGTGCCTGCGCAATCCGGACGGTCCTGCGTTTCAGGACTCGACCATGCCCGAGGCCGCGAGCGGCCTGGCTATCGTTCTGCTCGAGATCGAGACCGATGCCGGTCACACTGGGATTGCCACGGGCCAGACGCCCATGCGCCCGTTCATCCATCAGGTGCTGGAAGGCGCGCTGATCTGCGCCGACCCTTTTGAGACCGAGAAGATCTGGCATGACATGTTCTGGCGTGTCCGCGGCAGCGGCCGCAAGGGCGTGGCGTTCCAGGCCATATCCGCCGTCGACAACGCCATCTGGGACATCAAGGCCAAGGCTCTCGGGCTGCCGCTGCACCGCCTGCTCGGCTCCATGCACGAACGCCTGCCCGTCTACGGCTCCGGCGGCTGGACCAACTGGAGCACCGAGACCCTGGTGCAGAAACAACTTGAATGGGTCGAGCGCGGCTTCACGGCGATCAAGATCAAGGTGGGCAAGGATTTCGGCCGCGCGGAGACGGAGGATGTGCGGCGCGTCGAAGCGGTGCGCAAGGCGGTCGGCGATGACGTGACCCTCTATATCGACGCCAACAACGGCTACTATGCGAAGCAGTCGATCTGCCTTGCAGAAGAATACAAGCAGCTTGGCGTCGCCTGGTTCGAGGAGCCCGTCTTGGCCGACGACATTCCGGGTTTGGCCCAGGTTGCCGCCGCCACGACAATTCCGGTGGCGACGGGCGAACACGAATATACCAAATACGGCTTCCGCGATTTGATGACCGCGGGCGGCGCGGACATCGTCCAGTCGGACATCGCTCAGGTCGGCGGCGTCACCGAATGGCTGAAGATCGCCCACATGACCGAGGCCTTCAATTTGCCGCTGGCGCCCCATGCCTGGTGCCTGCTGCATTTGCATCCGGCGATGGCCTCGCCCAACCTGATGACCCTGGAATGGCTAGACCTGGAAGAGCTTGGTATCGCCTTCTGGTTCGTGGATCATCCGACACCGAAGGATGGCTTTATCCAACCCGACGACCGCCCCGGCAACAGCCTGGTGATCGATCCGCACGCCGTCGAAAAGTTCCGCGCGGACTGAGGCGCGCTAATCCAGGATGCCCATGCCGTCGAGCAGGTTCTCGGTGATCGGCACGGCGCCGAAGGCATAGGCTGCACCACGATATTCGGCATAGCGTGCGAGGTGCCGCCGCGTCTCCGGGTCCATGAGGCCGGTGATCTCGCCTTCGTAGAACTTCATGTCGCGCAGCTGCCTTTGCAGATCGGCCACCTGCAGGCGCGTGAGCGGCTTTTCGAGCACCATATGCAGCGAGCCGTTGCCACCCGGCACGACCAGGACGCGGCGGTCGATCATCACCATCTCCACCATCAGCTCGCCGTCGCAGTGAACTTCGAGCGGCTGGTGGAGGCGGCGGTCGCCCACCGACACCCCGTCATTCGCCGGGATGTGCATATCGGACAAGACGGGATCGTCGAGATCGAGCGGCGGCAGGTCGGCCGAGCGGTAGTCGGCAGTCTCGCAGTCGCGCCCGTCGACCCAGCGCACGGTGTCGCCGAAGTGCGCGCGTTTGCCCATGAAACGGGCTTCCCCGACAGACACGCCCGGCGCGGTCGATGCCACGGTGGTCGCGCTGCGGATACGAATGACGACGTAATCGCCAGCGGGAGCCGGACCGTCGTCGGCTGCGGCGATGCTTGCAGCCAAAGCCATGATGAACGCAGTCACAATAGTCTTCATGATCAGCCCTTCCATCTGCGCAGCGCCAGCTGGTGCGCGGGCGGCAACT
>CAZKTK010000352.1:3669-3957 GCA_964555535.1 uncultured Rhodospirillaceae bacterium | reverse complement strand
GCCGCATCAAGCACGTGATGGTCGCGGTCAAGACCGCCATGGCCGGGGCCGAGAACGCCGATATCGCCATGGCGTACTTGCGGTCGCTGGTCGCCAACCAGGAAAAGAACGGCGCCTCCTTTCTCGACATCAATGTGGACGAGATCTCGATCCACATGAGCGAGCGTCAGGAAGCCATGGCCTGGGCGGTCGCCGCCCTGCGCGAGATGAGCGCGCTGCCCATCGCGGTCGATTCCTCCGATATGGATGTCATCGCCACGGGCCTCGATGCTTGTGCCGGCGCCGCGG
>CAZKTK010000352.1:0-3659 GCA_964555535.1 uncultured Rhodospirillaceae bacterium | reverse complement strand
GCTCAACTCCGCCTCGCTGGAGCGCATCGACGCCGTCGATCTCGCGGTCAAGCACAATGCCCGCGTGGTTCTGACCGCTGCCGGCGAGTCGGGCATGCCGGACGGCGTCGAGCAACGCCTCGCCAATGCCGGACAGATGATAGAAAGGGCCCAGGCCGAGGGCATCGCGCTTGGCGACATGTACGTCGATCCGCTGTTCTTCCCGGTCTCGGTCGACGGCGCCTTCGGCCGGCACGGCCTCGACGCCATCAAGGGCCTGCGCGAGCGCTGGGGGCCAGAGATCCACATCACCGGCGGCGTCAGCAACGTCTCGTTCGGCATTCCCTCGCGCAAGACCATCAACGATGTCTTCATGATCCTCGGCACCGAGGTCGGCCTCGACAGCGGCATCATCGATCCCAATCTGAGCCCGCCCTCCGCCGTCTTCGCCATGGACCGCGACAGCGACGACTACAAGCTCGCCGAGGACGTCATTCTCGGCCGCGACGAAGGCTGCCGCGCCTATATCAAGGCCTGGCGCACCAAACAGCGGGAGGCCAAGAAGCGCGCCGCGCAACAATGAAGGTCGTCTTCCTGTTCGGCTTTCTCGGTGCCGGCAAGACGACCCTGCTGCGCCGTATCCTGAGCGCACCGCCGCCCGAAGGCGGCCTCGCCGTTATCGTCAACGAGTTCGGCGATGTCGGCATCGACGGGACGCTACTCGAGGATCAGGCCGAGAACATGGTTGAGCTGCCCTCGGGCTGCGTCTGCTGCGAGCTTCAGGGCCCGCTCGTCGAAGCGCTCGAAGACCTGCAGGAGGACTATGACCACGTCATCGTGGAAGCGAGCGGCGTGGCACAGCCCGGCGCGCTCGTCGCCGCGCTCGCCGATACCGTAACGCTGGCGCCCCTCGTCACCGTCGTCGATGCGGCGCGTTTCGCGCGCCTGATCGCAGGCCTCGGGCCCTTCTATCGCGAGCAGGTGGCGAATGCGGACCTGGTCGTGCTCAACAAGACCGACCTGGCAACACCCGAGCAGCTTGCCGGGGCGCTCGCCGCGATCGCGGAGATCAGTCCCGAGGCGACCGTCATCCCCGCCGATCACGGGGACATCGATGGCGCGCCGCTGTTCGAGGGCGAAAGCCGCCGGAGCGGCAGCCATGGCAGCCACGTCCACGCCGACGCCCTGACTTTGACCTGCGAGACACCTATCGACGGTGACGCTCTGCGCCGAGCCTTCGCCACCCTGCCCTGCCCGCTCTGGCGCGCCAAGGGCTTCGCCGACATCGATGGCGTGCCGTCATTGATTCAGTACGTACCGGACCGACTGGAGATCACGCCCGCCGACGGCCCGCACCGCCACCTCGTGCTGATCGGCCCGGACTTGGACCGCGAGGCGCTTGCCGCCCACTTCGCTTTTGCGCATCCCACCCCTAAGCCGTAGATTGCGCAGACTGAAGCGAAGGAGCTGACATGGCGGAGTTGAAAGGCGGGGAGCTCATAGTCGAGTTCCTGATCAAGGAGAAGGTGCCGTATGTGTTCGGCATCTGCGGACACGGCACGGTCGGCATTCTCGATGCGCTGCACGCGGCGCAGGACGACATCCGGCTTGTCTCGCCGCGTCACGAGCAGACCGCGGGACACATGGCGGACGCCTATTACCGCATCAAGCACGAGCCCGTCGCCACGCTGACGTCCTGCGGCCCGGGCTCGGCCAACATGGTCATGGCGTTGGCCTGCGCACTGACCGATTCCTCCGCTTTCATGGCGATCACCGCCAATGTGCCGACCCAGCAGTTCGACCGCGGGCCGTTCCAGGAGATCAACCGCCACAATGCCGCCGACTTTCCCTCCGTGGTGCGCCCCGTGGTCAAGCACAGCTGGCAGCCGTCCCGCGTCGAGATGCTGCCGCTGGCCCTCGACCATGCCTGGACGGCGATGACCCAAGGCCGCCCCGGCCCGGTGCAGCTCGACGTGCCGTTCAATGTTTTCCAGGAGAGCGCCGACGTCGAAGTGCCGAGCGCGGCAGGCAATCGCATCAGCCGGCGCTCAGGCGCGGCGCCGGAGGATGTCGGCGGTGCCATCGACATGCTGCTGGCGGCCGAACGCCCGGTGCTGTTCATCGGCCATGGCGTGACCCTCTCGGAAGCCTCGACGGAGCTCACGGCACTCGCCGAGAAACTCTCGATCCCGGTCATCTCTTCGCCCAACGGCATGGGCTGCCTCGACATGCGGCACGACCTGTCTCTCGGCTTCATCGGCCGCAACGGCGTCTACCCCGCCAACCAGGCGGGCCGCCATGCGGACCTCGTACTGGCCATAGGCGCCCGCTTCGACGACCGTTCGGCATCCTCATGGTTGCCGGGCTATTCGTGGAACTTCCCCCACGCCAAACTCATCCATGTGGATGTGGACCCGGCCGAGATCGGCCGCAACTACGCGCCGGACCTCGGCATCGTCGCCGATGCCCGCACCGTGCTGCGCCAGCTGCTCGGCGAAATCGAGCGCCGCGGCGAAGGCGGCGCCCCGCGTCTGGCACCCTGGCGCGACGAGCTTGCCGCCTGGCAGAAGGAATGGCACGACTTCACCGCGCCCAACATGGACGCGCGCACCAGCCCGCTGCGCCCCGAGCAGGTCGTCACCGGCTTGCGCAAGCTGATGCCCGACGACGGCATTCTCTCCCTCGATTCCGGTGTCCACCACAATTGGTTCATGCAGTTCTGGGACGCGCGCATGCCCCAGACCATGCTGAACACCTGGGGCTTTTCCGCCATGGGCTTCGGGCCGTCGGGCATCCTCGGCGCGAAGCTCGCCGCGCCGGATCGCGCCTGCGTCTCGGTCGTGGGCGATGGCGGCTTCACCATGACGCCGCATGTGCTGTGCACAGCGGTGGAATACGACATTCCTGCCATCTGGGTGGTCTGGAACAATTTCGCCTGGTCGGCGATCCGCGATATCCAATACGGCCTCTTCGAAGGCCGCGAGATCGGCACCGGTTTCTATCGCGGCGACAATCGCGAGCCCTACAATCCGGACTTCGCGGCATTGGCACGGTCCTGCGGCGTCGAAGGCATCACGGTCAAGGACCCGGGCGATCTCGAAGGCGCACTGAAACAGGCGCTCGCCTCGGGCAAGCCCACCCTGCTCGACGTGCACGTGGACGCGGAGGTGCGCCCGCCCGCGACGGGCACCTGGGCCCTGCCGCCGATCCCCCACAAGGAACCCGTCTACGGCGCCCCCTGGGTGCCCGGCGAATAGCAGGAGAAGAAGTCATGGCCGAAGCCAAGATTCTCAACATCGCCGAGGTGGACTGGCACTTGTTGCCCGACCACTATGACGGCGCCTATTCGAAACTGCTGTTCGGCCCCGAGACCGAGCACGGCTCGCTGATCGACTACCGTATCTCGTCCTATCAGCCCAAGGGCTACGTCGCGCGCCACAAACACAGCGTCCAGGAGCAGATCTACCACGTGCTCGACGGCGAAGGCGTCATGGAACTCGACGGCGTCCGCCAGGTCGTACGCCGCCACGACGTCATCTTCATCCCGCCCGGCATAGAGCACCTGATCACCAACACCGGCCTTGAGGATTTGGTGTTCCTGGTGATCACTGTGCCGCCGAAGGACGAATAACGCGAGCCCGCAAAAAAAATGAGCCCGCGGCGACCGCGGGCTCGATAGT
>CAZKTK010000351.1:0-3958 GCA_964555535.1 uncultured Rhodospirillaceae bacterium | reverse complement strand
CCCCCCGGCGCACCCAGACCTCCTAGTCGATAATCCTGCCCTTGTCGGCAAGAGCGTCGTTCACATTCCGGTAATCGTCCGGATTGACGTAGAAGTCCCTTGCATTGGGCATTTCGGAAGGGGCGTCGGGATATTGCATGATCTCGTTGAGGCGGCGATTGCGGAACACCATCCTGCCGTCGCTGGCCATGGCGATCGCCACGCCGATCGCACTCTCGTCGAGGATGGTGCGCAAGCGCTCCTTGTCGGCGATCTCTCGCTCGACCTTCTTGCGCTCGGTGATATCCCGGACCAGGCCGATAAACATTCGCTGCGTGCCGGACCATGCTTCGCCCAGCGCGATATCCATCGGAAACTCCGTGCCGTCCTTGCGCTGACCGACAACTTCGCGGCCTATGCCGATGATTTTTGCCTCGCCCGTCCGCACATAGGCTTCCAGTGCTTCGTCGTGATGCCCGCGAAACCGTTCGGGGATCAGCATTCTGATATTTTGTCCAACCACGCCGGAGGCCGAATGTCCGAAAATCTCCTCCGCAGCGGTGTTGAAGCTTTGAACGGTCCCTTGCTCGTCGATCACGACGATACCATCGACAAGGTTCTCGACGATCGCGCTGAGATAGGCTTCGCTTTCCGCCATGCGCGTCCGGCTCACGACAAATACCACCGCCAGCCCGGCCAATAGCGCAGCAACCAGGATCGTCGCGAAAGAGATGATCGCCAGGTTGGCATTTAGAGTCGCAAAGGCTTCCGCGGTGTCGATCTCGGTTGTGATGCCGAGGTTCAACTCGTCGTCCCACAGCCACGCACCAACCACGGGCACGCCGCGGTAATCCCGGTAGCCCTCCACATCCAGGCCGGCTTCCCCGGCGGTCGCGCTTCGGGCCATACGGTTCAGCGGTTGATTCTCGAGTGGACCGTCGGCCTGTTCACCGGCAATCAAATTGACACCGGGATCGCGCAATTCGATCTTGAGATCGGTGTGGAGGTCCGGGCCGATGAGACCGATGTCATGCAATTGCTCGGCGAAGCGGCTTTCGCTGACCAACAGGGCGCTTGCATCGAACGCGTAGGTTTCTCCCGATTCTCCGATGCGTCCGCGCTGAAGTATGGGCGTGAAATGTGTGTCCGGATCGATACGGAAGGCAAGGATGGCGATCACCGCGCCGGCCTCGTTCCTGATCGGGGCAGCAACGAACATGGTCGCCAGGCCTTCGACCAGTTGCCCCGTTCTGTCCCGCAAGGGAACATCCGAAGGCTGCGGAACACTCAGTGCCGCTTGGCCGGATTTCACCTGCTCGAGAAAATCGTTCTGCGCGACGAGCAGGCTCTGAACGCCGAGGTTGGTATCGCGGGTTGAGGCGAGGTTGATGTTGTCCAGCCCGACCACGAAAAAGCCGCGATAGCCTTTGGACGATTGCACGGGTTCGAGCCAGGCGCGCAGCCCGGATTGCGCCGGGGAGGCACTCAGGTCTTCCCCGTTCGCCGGCACAGCCAGCAATTCCGTGACATATTGCCGCACCTCACGGGTATTCGCCCAAATCTCCGCATCAGCCTTTTGCTCTTCGAACCAAGTCCGCATCGCTTGATGGGACGTTTCGAGGACAGTCGTCAGGGCCTTGCCCACGTCTTCCTGGGCGGCGCGCTCGATCTTGCCTTGGACCACCAGCGAAACTATGACGAGCACGACAATTCCCGCGAGTGCAGCCCCGATCAGCCCGCGGTGCTCGATCCAACGGTGCCCTTTGGCCATGCCTGCCTCCAGTTTCCGCCACGTTCGCTGTCTTGCGAAACAGGGGCGATCCGGTCCAACTCAGCAGCGTCAGCGGAGTTTCCCCGGAAGGGCGACCGCTTGCCGAGATGATGGCAACGTAAGACCCTCGCGGCAAGTGCCTGGCAGATCCGGTCTTGGCTCTCGTTCCGCCACAGGCGACACGGTGACGTCGCGGTGCTACCGTTAACCAAGTGGCCCAGGGGAACATGCGATGTCCGAGCGCCAGGAATTCGAACCGACCGAAAACACTGCCGACGCGGTCGTCATTGGCGCGGGCATCATCGGTTGCGCCGTTGCCTTCGCGCTTGCGCAGGACGGGCGCGATGTCGTGGTCGTCGACAAGAATCCGGCCGCCGGTTACGGCTCGACGAGTTCTTCCACCGCGATCGTCCGGACCTTCTATTCTACCCGTGAAGGCTGCGCGCTGGCCTGGGAAGGCTTGCATATATGGCGCGATTGGGCCGCCTTTCTCGGACATCCCGAGGGCGCGGATCTGGCACGCTATGTGGAATGCGGCACCCTGGTACTGCGCAATGGTGAAGACGACGGCATGGACCGGATGTGCCGCCATCTCAGCGCCCTGGGGATCGCCTGGGAGAGTTGGGACCGCGAGCGCCTGAGCCGGCAGTATCCCGGCTTCGACATGCGCAGCTTCGCGCCGACCCGCCGCGCGGACGACGAACGCTTCGGCGAGGATAGCGGCCGGCTTCTCAGCGGCGCATTGCATTTCCCTGACGGCGGCTATGTCCCCGACCCGCAATTGGCTGCACGCAATATGGCGGACGCTGCCCAGGGGCTGGGTTCGCGGTTCCGATTCGGCGCCAGCGTTGTCGAGATCGACCGCGATCGCGGTCGTGTCAGTGGCGTGACCCTTGATACCGGAGACGCGATTGCAGCGCCGGTGGTGGTCAATGCCGCCGGCCCCTATTCGACCAAGGTCAATCGCATGGCCGGCGTGCTCGACGACATGACCATCGCCTGCCGGCCCTTGCGTCAGGAAATTTGCCACCTCGCCCGTCCCAGCGACATTGGGGGCGACGATGGGATGGTGCTGCTCGACCGCGATATCGCTAGCTATCTAAGGACAGAGCATGCGAATGCCCTGGTGGTGGGCGGCATGGAGCCGGAATGCGATCCGCCGGTCTGGGTCGACGATCCCGATGACCTCGACCGCAACCCGACAGAGCGGTGGACGCACCAGGTGCATCGCCAGGCACTCCGCTTTCCCGGCCTCGGGATTCCGGGGCAGGCCAAGGGCCTGGTCGATCTCTACGACGTCTCCGACGATTGGATTCCGATCTACGACCGCTCGGCCCTGCCCGGCTTCTACATGGCGGTTGGCACCAGCGGCAACCAGTTCAAGAACGGGCCGGTCGCCGGCCGCCTCATGGCCGGCCTGATCGCCCACTGCGAAAGCGGCCGCGACCACGACAGCGAGCCCTATCGGTTCCCGCTGGCCTATACCGGCGGCACGCTCGATACCGCCGTCTTCTCGCGTCGCCGGGGAAGCACGCAGGAAAG
This sequence comes from uncultured Rhodospirillaceae bacterium, assembly GCA_964555535.1. Classification (GTDB taxonomy): domain Bacteria; phylum Pseudomonadota; class Alphaproteobacteria; order UBA7887; family UBA7887; genus UBA7887. The sequence goes on along the minus strand of CAZKTK010000351.1, from coordinate 666 downwards.
CAGCATGGGCGTGCTGGGCTAGGGCGCTAGCTTCTCGTAGACCACGGATGCCAGCAGCCGGTCCTCTGGAATGCTGTAATAGGCGCGCAGTTCCGCTTCGCTGTCGGTGCATTCGCGATAGCCGTGTTTCTCGAGGGCACTGCGGGCCTTGTAGTTGGCGCGATAGGTGCCGACCAGGATGCGCACGCCGCTCGCCACCTCGGCCTCGAGCGTCTGTGTCAGACGGCTGCCGGTACCCTGGCGCTGCCACTCGGGCAGAATGTAGGCATGCCGCAACAGGGCGACATCCTTGATGGGCTCCACGGCCGCGACACCGACCAGGGACTCTGCCTCGAACGCCCCGAACCACGTCATGCGCTCGGATTCCCCGTCCCAGTCGGCCGCGGTCATCTCCGGGTCGTGGAACTCCTCGTCAGGGAGAAATTCCCGATACCAACGCGCCGCCGTATTGATGACGTGCAGGGCGTCGGTGCGGTCGGCGGCTGTCAAGGCGCGGATCATGGCGTGGGACCTCGTAGAGGGGCGGAGAGGGCATATTCAAGCTAACGCCTCTATTATACACTTCATCCAGTGACCTTGAGCTGGCCGTCGAGCCGGGGGAGATTTCCAGCTGGCGAAGGGATGTTCGACGGTCTGGCGGCGGATGGTCATGGCATCCGGCATGCG
>CAZKTK010000350.1:1918-3962 GCA_964555535.1 uncultured Rhodospirillaceae bacterium | reverse complement strand
CTGCCCTATTTCGCGCCGCTCTACGTGCCCGGCAACGAGATAGAGATATGCGGCGCCTCGCATGGCGATATCAGCGTGCGCGACCTTGTCAGCGGCCAGATGGAGGGAGTGTATTTTCCCATCACCATCGGCAAGTTCGGTGCCCAGGTGAGTTTCCGCGACCTGCGCGAGGAGACCTTCGAGCTCGATAGCGTCGAGGTACGCACCATGTTGCTTAGCCACCCCGGCTATTGCCTCGGCTATCGTCTGAGCGCCAACGGCAAGACCCTGTGCTACGTAACCGACAACGAGCTGTTCGAATCCGACGACGCCCGACACAGCCCGACCTATGTCGACCGCCTGGCCGACTTTGTCCGAGAAGCCGACATTCTTGTGACAGACACGTGCTACAGCGACGAGGAGTATCCGAGGTTCGTCGGCTATGGGCATTCGAGCGTCAGTCAGGTAGCCTGCCTCGCAGACAAGGGTGCCGTCAAAACCCTGCACATCTTCCATCACGATCCGGACCAGGACGACGACGCGATCGACGCCAAGCTGGAAAGTGCGCGCGCCACCCTGGCCGAGTTGGGCTCCAGCACCCAATGCGAGGCACCGGCCGAAGGGCAGAGCATTACTTTGTAGGCGAGGGAAGCGCTTTCGGCTAACGTCTTGCGCAAGACCCTTTGCCTGACGCCCAGGCAACTTTCCCGGAGAGGCACGAATGACGGACGAGATGACGGTCGGCGATATTGCCGCGGAGTTCTTGCAGGCCTGCGGCGTGGAGACCGCCTATGGGGTGATCTCGGTACACAACATCCCCTTGCTGGATGCAATCGGCCGCCGCAATGCCGTTCGTTTCGTTCCCGCGCGGGGAGAAGCGGGAGCCGCCCACATGGCCGATGCCCATGCCCGGGTCTCGGGCGGGCTGGGTGTGGTCATCACCAGCACCGGACCCGGTGCCGCGAATGCCACGGGCGGGCTGCTGGAAGCGCATTTTGCGGGCTCGCCCGTCCTCCATATCACTGGCCAGACGGCCATCGCCAATGTCGACCGCCGCCAGGGCACGGTTCACGACGCGCCGGATCAGCTCGGCATGATGGCGTCCGTCGGCAAGGCTGCCTATCGTGTGCGCTCTGCGGAAGAAGCGTTGGGAGTTTTGACCAAGGCCGCCGCAGAGGCCCTGACAGCGCCACGCGGGCCGGTCAGTGTCGAGATCCCCATCGATGTGCTGCGCACGACGTTGCCGCGTCCGCAGACGCTCGAAAACTTCTCTCTGCCTCTGCCGCCGGCGCCCGCGCCCGATGAGGCCGCGCTCGCCGCGCTCGCCGATATGCTGCTGGACGCGCGCAGGCCCATGCTGTGGCTCGGCAGCGGCGCCAGCCACGCCGAAACCGCGGCCTCCAAACTGGTAGAACTCGGCGTGCCCCTGGTGACAAGCTGGAACGGCCGCGGCGTGATAGACGAAGACCATGCCATGAACCTGGGCGGCCTCAACAGCACGCCGGAGGTGGAGGCATTTTACGACAGCGTCGATTTGCTTATCGTAGCGGGCTCGCGCCTGAGGGGCCACGAAACGCGCGATATGAGCCTCGCCCTGCCCGTCCGGCGCGCCCAGATCGATGTCGATGCCGCGGCCAATGGCCGTACCTACAGCTGCGAGCATTTCGTCTGCGCGGACAGCGCCCTGACCCTCGCGGCGCTTGCTGAGCGCGTTGCCGGCAAGCTATCCATCGCGCCCGGCTATGGCGAAGAGATCGCCGTGCTCAAGACGCAGGCGACCGAAGCCTATCGCGACGGCCTTGGCCCCTATCGCAGCTTCCCGGGAGATCTGCGCGCCACCATGCCGCGGGACGCCCTTTGGGTGCGCGACGTCACCCTCAACAACAGCACCTGGGGCAATCGCATCTTTCCCGTCCACAGCCCCAATGACAGCGTCTATCCCGTCGGCGCCGCGATTGGCCCGGGCTTGCCCTTCGGCATTGGCGCCGCGCTCGGCGCGCCCGGGCGCAAGGCGGTCGCCATGTGCGGCGACGGCGCGTTCTATCTCAGCCTGGCCGAGCTCTGG
>CAZKTK010000350.1:0-1908 GCA_964555535.1 uncultured Rhodospirillaceae bacterium | reverse complement strand
ATATGCTGGAGGGCAATACTCGTCAGATGGAAGAATACGTAACTGGTAAAAAAACAAAATTCTCTAAAGGCGAGGGTAGAGGTATTGAGGCTGAAATTAGAGCGGAACAAGCTTCGGACGCAGCAGCGGATGTGGTCTTTCTGGTGATGAACGATGGCGGATACGGCGTCATCAGGCATATCCAGGACAAGCTCTACGACGGCAGCCATGTCTACGACAAACCCTCGGGCCCGGATTTCGAGGCCCTCGCCGCTCTGGCCCGCATGCCGTTCAAACGCGTCAACAGCGCAGACGCCCTCGGCCCGACCGTCGCCGATGCCCTCGCCATCGACGGCCCTGTACTGGTCGAGGTCGATATGACCGCGATCGGCACTTTCCCGCCCTATTTCGCGCCGCCGCCCTTCATGGCCAAGCAGGAGGCCGGGTAACCCAACCTTAAGCACTTTGCGGGCAGACTGGTCTTATGAGATTTCTTGCCCTGGCCCTCGTCATCGTTGCCTGTGCCGGCGCGCAGGCCGCCACCCTGGTCGAGACCGCGGTGGGGGACTTGCAGATATGGGTGCTCGACGATCCCGACAGCAACCGCGTCCTCGTTGCCAGCCGCGGCGGCAGCCGGCTCATCGACCTGGAGTCGAGCACTGTGTATCTCATTGCCAGCGACGGCAGGGCACAGATGGTGCGCACGGACGCCCTGCCCGACCCTGCCGACAATGCGCCAACCTATATGGTCGAGAAGGTCGGGCCTGGCCCTCGCGTCGCAGACCACCCGACGACCCGTTTCCTACTGCGCATCGGTGCCAAGATATGTTCGACCATCGATGCCAACCTCAATCTTGCGGTGCCCCTGGCGGGCGCCACCAAGGCCTTTGCCATGCTCGATCGCCTGGAATCCGCGGTGGCCGGTGGAAACAGGCCGCCTTGTGAGCGGATTCCCTACAGCGGCTATGCCCGCATCGGCTGGGGCCTGCGGGTGGTGGACGACGGTGTGCCGGCAGTCGAGACCAAAGCGATCATCCGCGACTACGAGCCGTTGGAGGACGAATTGGCCGTGCCCGCCAGTGCGGTCGACGTCACCGACGCCCTGCTCGACGCGACCGGCGAGTAACGACCGTCACAGTCGAGGCGGTTTCGCCTGGACGCCGCCGCGGACCTGTCCCATCTAAGTCCCCATGCTCATACGGAGACTCATGTTTGCTGCGCTTGTCGCAGGCGCACCGGCCGCCCAGGCGGCGACTCTGCTGGAAGCGGAGATAGACGGCCAGCCGGCCTGGGTCATCGACGATCCGACCCGCGCGCGGGTGCTCATCAGCGATGAGAACAGCCGCCGCCTGGTGGATCTGCGCACGGGCATCGTCTACCTGATCGCCAGGAACGGCTCGGCTCAGAAGATTCGCACCAAGGTCTTGCCGCCGGTTACCGCCGAGGTGCCGCTGCAGATGGTGCGCTTGGGCCCCGGCCCGCGAGTCGCCCGCTATCCGACGACGCGCTACCGCCTGGTGGCCGGGCAGACCCGTTGCGCCGTGATCGACACCAATCATGGGCTGGGGACGCATCTGTCGTTCACGACAGCCGCATTGGCCTTGCTCGAGCGCATCGAACAGGCGCGCAGCAGGCGTATCGCGGACGATTGCTCGGCCTTGCCCTACGGCATGATCGCGCGGCGCGGCTGGGCCATGCGCATCACGGAGCACGGCACCCCGGCCATCGCCACCGTCGCAGTGATTCCCGACTATGTGCCGATCGCCGACGAGCTATCCCTGCCGATGGGCGCCGTCGACATAACGCAAGATCTGGTAGAGGCCGCGGCCCGCCGCTGAGCTACTCGCTCATGATCTGGGCGCGAGTCTCGCTCATCAGGCTGTCCATGTGCACGCGGATCTTGTTGGCATCCTTGTCGACGCCCTTCTC